>JAGQQT010000135.1 GCA_020426065.1 Planctomycetaceae bacterium
GAAGTCTGCCTGGGTGGCCTGATCACTTTGCCTGCGGCTTTCATCTTCCTTGGCGCAGCCAGTCAGGAAATGGGAACCTTTGGTCCGGGCTTCACGGCTTTACCAAATGTCTTTGCCAATATGCAGGGCGGTCAGTTCTTTGGCTTTCTGTGGTTCTTCATGCTGTTTATCGCCGCGATCACCAGCAGCCTGTCCATGCTCCAACCCGTAATTGCCTTCTTTGAAGAGGGACTGGGACTGAAACGCCACGCTGCGGCAGCCATTCTGGGACTGCTTTCCGTGATCGGTTCCGGTTTCGTGATCTTCTTTTCCAAGGATTTGACCGCACTGGATACGCTCGACTTCTGGGTCGGAACAACTGCCATCTTTATTCTGGCGATGGTTCAGGCGGTGATGTACGGCTGGATTTTCGGAATCGAACGTGGACATCGGGAACTCCACGTGGGTGCCCATATTCAGGTTCCCTACCTGGTGCAGATCATGCTGAAATACGTGACTCCGTTGTACCTGATCGTGATCTTTATTGCTTTCTGTTACAGCAACGTTCCTGGTTATGTCACTTCGATCATGAATAACCGGGTCGCGGTTGTCTCAATCTGCTTTGTGATTGCGGTGGCTTCATTCCTGACACTGCTGGTGCACATCGCGGGAATCCGCTGGATGAAGGAAGGCCGCTACGATTTCCTCTATGACGGAATTCCCGACGAGGATCTGTAATTCGAATTCACTTTTCGCTTCAAATTTCCTTCCAGATAACGATTTACTCAATCACGAAAGGACCCAGACCATGACAACAGCTGGATGGGGATTAATGATCATCTCTGTGGGAGTGGTCCTGGCCATGACCGCCTTCTGTCTGCTGAAAGTGCTCAGCCTGCCAGCAGTCGAAATGGACGAAGTCAAAGGCCCACTTGAAATTGATACGCTGGACACATCCGACGCAGATTGAGCGCAAGAGTGGCTGGATTCTACTCACCAACCGAACCGATTGAGCCATTGCGGGATTCACTCCAGCCATCCCGCAATTGTTTGGAATTCTTCAGCAGTTCTTTCAGAGTGGCCTGATCATCCTGCTTAACGGCATCCAGAAAATCCTGCACTGACTGCAGAAACTGTTGACCAGAAGCGAGTGTCGCTTCACGGTTCAGGCGGAAGATTGCCGTCCACAAATCCGGATCTCCTGCAGCGATGCGGGTTGTGTCGCCGAAGCCGGTTGAGGCAAACGGAAAGTCTGATGGTCTGATTTGAGCAGCCATGGCGGCGGAAACCAGATGGGGCAGATGACTGGTTCGAGCCAGGATCTGGTCGTGCTCTGAAGCCGACATCGAAACAACTTTTGCTCCCAGTGCCTGCCAGAAATGCTGGGCGGATTGAGTGAACCGAGATTCCGTTTCCGGATCCGGAGTCAGGACCACCATCGCCCCTACGTAAAGATCTGGCCGGGCATTCTCAAAGCCAGTTTTCTCAGATCCTGCCAGAGGATGAGCACCAATAAACCTATGCCCCTCTCCCAACTCCTGGCCAATCTGACGAACAATCTGCTCCTTAACGCTCCCCGCATCAGTCATCCAGCCCGTTTCAGGCAATGTTCGATGCATCCGGATGACATCATGAGCAATGCAGTCGACTGGTGTGGCAACCACAATCACATCCGCCTGTGAGGCACCCTCTTCGGGGTCGGTTGTGAATTCATCGATCACACCCAGATCGACAGCACGTTGCAAACGCCCGGCGTGAGTCCCAATCCCGATTATCTTTCGAGCCACTCCCTGTTTTCTGGCTGCCAGCGCAACCGAACCACCAATCAATCCCACCCCGCGGATGGCCAGGCAGTTGACGACAGGAAACAGGTTTTGCGATGAGGCACTCATAGCGGCATCGTAATGAATGGTTCGGGCAAACGCGATATCGGAGCGGCGATTTGATCAGGGCACGAGCGGAGCAGCCAGAACTGATTAGACTACTGATGTGCGGCCCGTCGCAGGCGATCATTCATGGCCACACCCAATCCTGATTCCGGTAGTGGTACCGCAAGAATGCGTCGACAACCGGAAGCATCCAGCTCATGCAGGGCAGCAAAAAACCTCGCTGCTGCCTCCTGCAGATCTCCGCTCGGAGACAATTCGACCAACTGAAATGCATTCAGTTCCGGACAACATTGCTGCCGGTTGAGGCATAGCACCGCATCTCTTGAGAGGTCTGACTGCAGTAACTCGGGCGTGGCCAGCAGTAGAGGAGTCCGTGGAGCGTAATGCTCGGGAAGCTGACCTGGGACAGTGATATCAATCTGCTCTTCCGAACGGACTTTCATACTGACTTCCAGGTCCGTCACCGCCTGGATCTGCTCGCGTGAAATGCCTCCCGGGCGAAGGATTTCCAGACCATCTCCCGTCCAGCGGACAATGGTGGACTCCACCCCCACCTGGCAGGGGCCGCCATCGAGAATATAGGGAATGACATCACCCAGCTGTTGAGCAACATGCATTGCCGTTGTGGGGCTGGTTCTCCCAAACAGATTGGCACTGGGAGCGGCGAGTGGAAAAGGGAGTCGCTTTAATAACTCTCGAAACAACGGGTGTGCCGGCATCCTCACCGCGACTGTCTCGAGACCAGAGGTGATCAGATCAGAGATTCGACTGGTTCGAGGAAATACCAGTGTGAGTGGTCCTGGCCAGAAGTGATCCATGAGCGGCAGATAAGCTGTAGGAGTCTGGTCAGCCACGATTCCGAGATCCGCACGCTCAGCAATATGGACAATCAACGGATCAAAAAAAGGGCGCTGCTTGCTGGCAAAAATCCGTGAGACCGCTCGATCATGAAAAGCATTTCCAGCCAGCCCATAAACCGTTTCTGTCGGCACAGCCACCACTTCATCAGCCAGCAGAAGTTGAACTGCCAGAGCCAGATCCGTACCTATCACAGCCTCTTTGTTCATGCTGAAATCACAAGACGATTACAAATCCCGGGCGGAAAGATTGACCTCACTTCGAGCGGCAACTTCCACAAAAAAACGAAGAACAGCATCACACTGTTCTTCGTCTCTGATTGCAAGTCAATACTGGGCTGACTGAAAAGAGTCGTCCTCTATTTGCTCTTGATCTGATTGTTCCATTGCTCCCATTGCTCAGGAGTCAGATTTTCCGGGTGATGTCCAGGTGGAACTGAAGCGGGCATCACACTTCGTCCCGGAGGCTGATTGGCTGGTTGAGCAGCCACGGCATGAATGATGGGTGCCTTTGCCTGTTGCTGATCTGCCGAAGCCGTCAGGATCTGCTGCTGATTCGTCGGGGCATTATGCTTGGATTTCAGTTCAGCAACCCAGTATCGGGCCGGTTTCAAATTGGGATTGAGCTTTAAGGACTCTGCCATGAGCTTCTCAGCCACAGCATCATCACCCTGCTCGGTCATGACAACATAACCAATGTTGTACAATGCCTCGGCCCGATCGATGACTTCTGAGAGCATTTCCAGTGATTGATCGTATTGTCCGATGCGGGCCAGCTCGATTCCCAGTGCATATTTGTATTCCTGACTGCCAGGTCGATACTTCAAGGCCTTCTGGTATTCAGCAATTGCCTCGGTGGGGCGCTTCTGACTGCTGAGGAACTGACCAAAAGCAAAATAGCCTTCTGAATTCAGCGGCTCGAGAGAGGTTGCCATCCTAAAGCGGGCTTCGGCCTCTTCAGTCCGACCAGCCAGGGCATCCAGTCGAGCCAGCCCAATGTTGGCTTCTACAGATTTCGGCTCAGATTCAACCACGCGCTCATAGGACTGTCTGGCCTCCGTCAAATGGCCAATCTGTTCCTGAAATTTGGCATAACTCAAATGCAGCTGAAGCGGATTTTTCAGATCCTTTTCCGTTTTCGGCAGAGGTTCCTGCTGAATCACTGCTGGTGGGTAGAGACTGGATTGTCCTCCCGCATTTGCCTGCCGGGCCTGGGACGGCTGACCTGCCAGTTGAGACTGGATCGCCTCTTCCTGTGACATTCCCCGATTCCAGGGAAGCCATGCCAGAGGTTTGCCCGCTGTCTGACATCCGGTGGTTGCCAGCAGGGCCATGGCCATCAAGGCGGTCGATGTCCTGTTCAAGTTTCTCATAATCCACATCCTGTGGCGAGCACCTGCACAAATTAGTCTGCGCTGAACTGCTCTTGAGGGATTCTGATCCCGAAAGGCTGCACTTTAAGTTAAAGTGGACAAAGAATTCCGATCATACACATCATTCCTTATCGACGGATTCCCCATGTGTCTGCAGGCAGGATGAGACAGGGACCTGTTTTTTGGAATTTTTTGTCAAGTTTTCACCTGCAGCCAACAAGTTTACGATGCACTCGCACACTAACAGCGCACAAAAAAACGCCCGGGGTTCCCGGGCGTTTTCATTGTCTCAGATTTTCGGAGTCCTGTTTAATCTCCACCGCTGCCTTCGAGGCTATACGGAATGTGCGGCGATTCCATGTTTTCCAGCCAGACACGCTGATAGGATTCCACTTCCACAGCTGGCCGAGAAATAGGGGATGTGACATGCAGCATCACTGCCATGGTACAGTCCTGGCCTCCCACTTCATGAACGAACTGATTCACGCTCGCCAGACGCAAATCGTTGATGTACGGCTCAGCCGAAGCCTGCACATAAGCCATCCGTCGGTGAGTGACGGCATTCTGCATGATCCAGAGCAGATGTTCGCGACCTGATTTGGTCAACTGATGGGTATCTGGACTGAAATGATATTCATAGAGTGTGGTGGCGTTTTTCCAGCCTTCTGCAATCTGGGCTTCTTCCAGACACTCAATATAGCTGCGATCAATGTGGTTATAGGGGGTAGGCCAGAAGTGAGCGGCATGCAACTGCTGCATGACAGTCTGTTGTGGTTCTGTGGGACGAGGTCTGTTGGGCCACATCTTTCCGTAGCGATAGACCTGTCGAGACCCAACCGGCAGTGAGCCTGTGTATCCCCACCACTCCGGAGAATACTTTTTCATCCCTGATTCATGTTTTGCCGACCAGGGCCATCCTGCATGTGCGGAATCCGGCGTAAGAACTACGCTCGAAAAGAAGGCAAACAGCACAATCTGTGGCAAATAGATTCGCATCCTGCGACTCCCGCATTCCCTGACTCATGGCCCTGATTCAAGGATGAATCCAGGCTGCATATCCGGATGAACTGGCGGTGAATCCCCGGATTGTGAACGCAATGCGAGACTCTTCGCGCATGCAAAACCCGGAATTCTCCCTGTCTTATCGATTCTATCGGCGATTCGCTCGGAGGACTCATGACGAAAAACGTGAATTGAAGGATCGAAGCAAATCTGAAGCCCAGACTCACACCAAACCTCCGAAGCAACCTAGGCCTCGCATTTTACAGACAGGCAACTGGATCCGCTCTTCTGAAAGTGTGCCTGAAATTGGCCTAAAGCTCGACGAAGACTTCCCCATCCCGTATCTCAACGGGAAACGTATTCGCCTTGATGTTGGCCGAAAGGCAGTGTTGACCTGTGCGGACATTTAACTGCCAACCGTGCCAGGGGCAGGTCACAACATCTTTTCGCAGAGTTCCAGTGCCAATGGGACCGCCAGCGTGGGGGCACAAGCCATCCATTGCGAAGACTTCATCCCCAATTCGGAACAGGGCCAGCATCTGACCTTCCACTGCATATTCACGGCCCGCGCCGTCTGTCAGTTCATCCACGGAGCATACACGCACAAAGTTCGACATGACGTCGTCTCCACCACAGGTCACACAGCAAGTCTGTTTTTCAACAGTGTAGCCTGCCTGGCTTCCTGCTCCAGCCTGCAGAAGGACGTTGCGACAATTCAGGCCGCTTTGGGGAGTGCCTGCTTTTCTGCCCGGCTGCGGGGCTGACTTTTCCAGCGACGGTGAACCCAGAAATACTGGGTTGGATCTTTCAGGACGATTCGTTCCAGAGCTGCACTGTATCTACGGGTAATCTCCCGCACATCCCCTGCCAGTTCGGGATCGAGAGGATCGATGACTTCTTCGATGCCGATTTCATAGCGAGCCCAGCGGCTTTCCACGAAATCATCTTCTAATCGCCGAGCATAACCAACACAGATCAAAGCATTATACTGCAGGGCAATCAGTCCAATCGATTTGAAAGTGCTGGCCGGTTTGCCGAAGAAGTCGACAAACAGTCCTTTCGGCCCCGCATCCTGGTCTCCCAGCATAGCGACTGTCCCGGCGTGTTCCATTTCTTCGGCGACCCCTTCCGAGGCCCCGGATTTGGCAATTGTGTAATGACCAGTCTGTTCGCGGAATCGGCGAAACCATTCATGCAGGTAGGGATTATCCAGGTCGCGGGCCACAGCTCCCGCTCGAAAACCGAACAGTCCGAAACTGACCAGAGACATCTCCCAGTTTCCGACATGACCGCTCAACAGGATGACTGGCCGATCACGCGTGAGCGATTCCACTGCCAGATGGCGATCCTGAAACAGAATGCATTCGCGAAAATTCTCACGTCGAAGCTTGCGGGGGAGCTGGATCATCTCCACCACCAGTCTGAGGAGGTGAATCCACATTCCCAGAATGATGCGATCGGCCCGTTCATCATCAAGATCATCGCCAAACGCAATCCTGAGATTCTCGCGACAGACCTGGTAGCGAGTCAGTTTTCGCGGGAGATAATAGAAAGCAAACCTGGCGATCCCTTCTGCAACCATGACACTCTGCCGGTATGAAAGACACCCGACAAACGCCATGATGAGACGAAATACACAGTATTCCAGCCCGTATCGTAATGACTTCCCTGTCATCTCAATCCGCTTTCTTCCGACACTGATCAGTCCGATACTGGAACGATCTGATCAGTAATGATCCTGATAGCAATGAGTGCAGACAAAATCAGAATGTCTGCACTCACCCTTTTGGTACGCAAGTGTCGAACAGATCGGCTGTTGCGTCAATAGGAATCACTGGCTTTTCCGCACTCCGGAGGCTCAGCGGGGAATGACCGGATCGGCTTTGAGAGGCAATTCCACACGCTTGCCGGTCCAGGACGACTGGTAGATCGCCAGGATGATTTCCACACTTTTGCGACCTTCCCGACCATCCACCAGTGGCGGCGTATCCGTTTTGATCGACCTGATGAAGTCTTCAAACTGCAGCTGGTGACCGATGAACGAAATCGCCTTCGGATCACTGGCTCCGCCCGAGTTACCCGACTTCTTGGCAAAGTCCTGCCGGGTTTTCTCATCGCCAGATAAGGCTTCCAGAAATTCCCAGTGCAGAATGTCATCCTGCTCGACAATGACGGAACCGGCGGTGCCGTGGATTTCCGTTTTCTTCATAAAGCCGGGCCAGGCAGATGTTGTAGCGGTGATGGTTCCGATCGCCCCGTTGGCAAACTGAACAGCCGCAACACCGGTATCTTCCACTTCAATCCGCTCATGAGCCAGCGTGCCTGTGATCGCGCTGACAGCTTTCACGTCACCCATGAACCAGTAAATCAGATCCACATTGTGAATCGCCTGATTCATGTACGCTCCACCACCATCCATATTCCAGGTGCCGCGCCATCCGCCACTGTCGTAATACTCCTGGGTCCGCCACCATTTGACATAGGAGTCTCCCAGGGTCAGTGTGCCGAAGCGGCCCGATTCAATCGCGGCTTTCAGAGCCAGATTTGCACCGCCAAATCGGGAGGGCATAATTGTCGCCAGCTTGACTCCATTGTCATCGCAGGCCTGAATGATGGCATCACAACGAGCCAGCGTGATCTCAAGCGGCTTTTCCACGATGACATGTTTACCAGCCTTCGCAGCCGCCACAGCAGAATCCCGATGAGCACCGCTGGGCGTGCAAATGGTCACGATATCGATTTCAGGGTTGGCCAGCATCTCGTCAAGAGTTTCATATGGCGTGCATCCACGCTCGGCTGCAAACCTCTCAGCCGAAGCAAAGGGAATACTATGACAACCAACCAGCCTGGCCCCTTCGATATGCTTAATGGCTTCTGCATGAAAATTCGAGATCATGCCGCAGCCGATAATTCCAAATCCAACACTCATCTTGCGTTCCTCATTCCAGTTTCCAGACTGATCACCTCATTAGAAAGAAGTTGATCAGGCTATTTCAATCTGACAGAATTTCTTTTTCCCCGCCCAGACAATCAATCCGGACGCCACCTGAATCGCATCTGCGATATCCCCGATAGGCTGCTTCTCCGGCCCCAGTTTGGCTCCCCCCTGCTGAATGAGTCGGCGTGCCTCGCTTTTGGTATTCACCAGATTGAGATGGCACAACAGATCTACTGCATTGACAGTTCCATTTTCAATCAGAGCAGATGCCAGATGGACAACGGGAATCTCTGCAGGGAGTCCCCCACCGGAACCGATTTCTTTCTCCCAGCGCTCAATCGCTTCATTCGCCTCTGCCTCGCTGGAGTACTGACGCATGATCTGTCGAGCCAGTTCCTGCTTGGCCGCCTTGGGGTGACCAGCCAGTATCTGATCAACCTGATCGAGTGGCAGATCGGTGAGCAGTTCGAAATAGGATCGCATGACATCATCGGGGAGCTGCATGAACTTCTTGGTCATCTCGAAGGGAGATTCCGCAATCCCGATATAGTTACCGAGACTTTTTCCCATGCGTTTGGTTCCATCCGTCCCGACCAGAATAGGGGACATGACACCCACCTGGAGCGGCAAACCCCGTTCCCGCTGCAGGTCTCGGGCCAGCATGAATGTATAAAGCTGTTCGGTCCCCCCCAGTTCAACGTCGGCCTCAATTTCAACGGAGTCCCACCCCTGCATCAGCGGGTAGAGGCATTCGTGGAGATAGATGGGCTTTTCAGCCTTGAACCGCTTGGAAAAGTCGTCGCGGACCAGCAGTTGAGCGATCGTCACTTTGCTGCACAGTTCCAGGATACGGGCAAAATCCATCTGGGAGAACCAGTCTCCGTTCCGATGCACTTCCGCTTCGTTCAGATTGATGACCCGACCAACCTGTTTCAGATAATCCCGGGCATTGGATTCGACCTGCTCCGCAGTCAGACGGGCGCGGG
>JAGQQT010000136.1 GCA_020426065.1 Planctomycetaceae bacterium
CTTCGTCGTAGATATTCACGCCGAAGTTCATGTTGATGGGATCAGCGAAGGTATCCCATTCCCGCGCGACGCGGAAATTGGTCAGGACTGCTTCTTCGGCCAGGTCTCCATCTTCATCGGTATCAATGACCGCCCGGAAATGCTCGCCATCATGAAAGACCACGCAATCATAAATGGGGCCCGGATCCGCGTACTGTTTCAGCATGTCATCAAGCAGGGTGACCCGTGCTTCCAGTTCGGCCAGTTGTTTTTTGCCGTTGTCATCCGGTTTGGGATTTGCCGTTTTCCAGTTGGCAACATCCTGGACCAGTTGAGCCCGTTGTAACTGGGCCTGGTTACGAAATTTCTTTTCGCGTTCCGGCTTGATGATCTGCACCAGCTCGGGAGGCAGGAGTTCATACCCGGATTTCATCCCGATGCGGAATTCTCCCTTCGGGTTTTTCCAGTCGGGGTTCAATTTGAGTGTACGGCCGGACAATCCGGTCAACTGATGATTTTCTGCCTGAGCGGGCTCTCCCATGGAAACATCGCCGCTGCCGGTTCCATCGACAATGTCGATGACCTTGGGACGTCCATCGGGAGTGGTTTGCAGACCAGCTGCTCCCGGATCAACTCCGGTATCAAAAATGGCGACCACCACACCCCGGCCATCGGCTTCGGGATGCTTTGCCAGAAAATTGAACGCCCCTGTTTCCTGGCGAGGCATCCAGCTCAGATCAGCCTCTCCTGCGGGAGTCGTTTTTTGCTCAGCTTCTGTGCCCGATTTGCCCGTTTGTTCGGCAGCTGAAGCAGGGCTTTCGCTTTTTTCCGGCGGCTCTCCCACTGCTGGAAAAAATGGAAGCGATACGACCAACATCATCCAAATTACTGATCTTATCCGCATAATGTGCATGACTCCTGCCGGAGAAGAGACTTCTGGAGGGGGAAAATGGCTTGAATCTGCCATCAGGTCTTCCCATTTTTCACAGTCTATCCTACTTCGCAGTCCTGTCGAATCCAATTTGAGGCCGCCAAAAAACCGAAATCTGGTCCGGATTCCTGCCCGGATCAACAAAATGGCTCTCTTTGATGGCACGATTTTCGCTTCCTGTCAAAACCGTCCAAATGATTTGGATGCCTCACTCCCTCACGGTTCCCAGCAATTGGGAAAAACCAGGATGGATTTACAGGAAAGGTGGAAATCATGGTGAAGTTTGGACAAAGACTGCTCATTACGTTTGCACTGGGATCTGCTTTTTTCGTGACCTGGCGGGAAGGCTTCATGGCCGGTTACGAGGCACAGCAGGTTGATGGGTTTCGCAGTCCGGTCAAAACAAGCATTTCACTGTCTGGTGATCGTGCTTACCGCAGGTAGCCCGAGTCTCATACTTCTTTTCAGATAAGGCTGGAGTTCTGATGATGTCGTCCGTTTATTACCTCAAAGGGGACGAACCTGTTTTTGATCTGCTGAGTTCCGGCAACTATAACGTGTTGCGAGTTGCCGCCGACCCAGGCAGTCATAATTACGACTCACGACGATTCGAATACAACCGGTTGTTTCAGCAGATTGGTGTCAGTATTCCCAGTTATCTGATTTTCGAGTTATCTCAGTGCCGGAACATGGAGCCGGTTACGCTGCGGATGATGGCTGATCTCACACTTCGTGCCCGTCAGTGTCATGGCGATGCCTGCCTGGTGAGTTGTTCGCCAGAGCTTGAGGAGCGAATCGCACAGGTCAGCGAATTACTGCCATCCTCAAGAAGATTTCTGTGGTCCGGTTACCAGACGCTGGCAGATGGAGTCGCGGGGGCAATTCGGTTTGCCACACAGCAGAATTAACCTGAATTCGTATGGTCTAAGGTTTGGCGGACAGGTGACACTGACAGACATCCTGTCGACAGCGAGGGCAGCCACGGCAATATTTTCGCTCGATGGCAGCTGCCAGATCAACCTGCCGAAGGTTGGCCAGCGTCACCAGCCAGGCCAGGACATCGGCAAATTCTCCTTCGAGTTCGGCTTGCGATTCTGCCCTTAATGCTCCGGCCAGCTCTCCCACTTCCTCCATGAACCACATGAAGGTCCCTTCCACACCTCGTTTGGCATCTTTATGGCCAAACATCTCGGCAATCATTTTCTGGAGAGAAGAGAGCGTGAGCGGTTCAGCTGATGATTCAGCGGGAGTGGAATCTTCCATGTTGGGGCCATTTTCACTGGTACGGGAGAATCGGTTTCGAAAACGGCATTGTAAAACAGAACAGACGGTAGACGCCATCCCTGGCAGCCTTCCGTCTGTTGTTCAATGTCGGCTCACCGAAACCCAATCAGAAATCCAGTTGGGCACGTAACGCAACAATATCGGCATCACTCGGCCCGATCACCGGGGCATCCAGAAACGCATGGATATAGTTGAGCTGGAACTTGGTGAATTTATTCAGATACCAGTTCACACCAAAGGTCAGGTTATTGAGTTGACCTCCCTGAACATTTTTGTCATTCAGATCCAGCAACGACCAGCGGCTGGCCAATTCCCAGGCACCAATCCCGCAGCCATTGCGATCGTAGGGATGTTTGGGGACCACTCGTCCCAGCACGCCATTCTTGCGATTGTAGGGACGATGTTCTCCAGTGAGGATGTAAGCGGCCTGGGCAGAGACCCCGTAAAAGGCAACCTGGTCGGCAGCGGTACGATTAACAATGACATAGATCAGCTCAGACTGGGCATGAAACGGTCCCCAGGTGGCTGCCAGTTCGCCAGCAAGCAGATGAGATTGATCAGCAGCGATGGCTCCGGTATCAACAAAAGCTGGAACGGCTATCGCTCCCAGAGGAGGTGCGAGCGCTGCACCACCCAGTTCTGCCACGAATATCTCGGGCTGGTTACGATACTGCACCATATTGTTGGAAGGATCAACCAGGCAGTATGCACCACCCACGTGCACGACTCCACAATCTCCATAGTCGACCAGTAAGCCTGTTCGCCGAGCGGCAAATCCGTAGCCGCCATCATCTCCGGCCTGGCCACCAAACACATCGGTCGGAAAGCGAAAGAGATTCAAAGCCCAGGTCGTTCCTTCTTCCTCATTGGAGCCCGAACTCATGACTCCGATCTGTCGGAACGGAAGAAATGCAAATGGCAATCCACGCTCAATAAAAGTCAACTCCCGTGCACTGGTCAGGCCGTCCAGTCCTATTGGCACCCGGAAGTAACCCACCTTGAAGTCATTCAGCACTGAAAAATCTTCGACTTCCAGCCAGACATCCATGAAGCTGGGGCGACCGGGAAAGCCGAAGTCAAATTCGACCATGTAGCCAACATTCTCAGCCACCTTGCCACCTGCTGCCAGACGGGCCCGGCGGAAGTCGGCCCCATCCTGGATATCTCCGACGGTATTCCGGTTGGCGATATCCTGGGAAAACCAGGCGGCATCTGCCTGGAAGAAGCCGGTGACCTTGATGGTCGGATAGACCGTCGCTTCCGGTTTTTTGCTTTCTTTTTTGGGAGGATCCGGATCCTTGGGAGGCAATACAACTGGTTCCTGCACCACTGGTGGAGCATGTTGCTGCATCTGCTCAATCGCCATGCGCAACTGCAGGACTTCCTCTTCGAGAGCCTCCAGCCTTCCGGCTGGCTCACCGCCTGGCAGTACGCTCTCTTCGGCAAACAGGTTGCCCGTCAGAACGACCAACACCATGAGCGCATATGTCAGTTCACCAAACCAGCTCCGCATCATGGTCTCTTCCCTGAGTGAGTTTTTCGCTCGCGTTATCTCCCTGATAACCGGGCGATTTTCCAGACTTCCGTCTCAACCTCCATTATCGACACATTCTTAAAACATCGAAAAACCAGAAACTCTGGCAGACACGGAATTCCAGTTTCCGTCTTTAGAAGCCAGACAATCCTTAAAGTTTTCCAGAAAACAGTGCAAGAACTTGCATCTGCAGTGGGAAAAATACATTGATTTGCATTCCTGAAGATGGTCCTCCGGTTCATTTTACGGGGATTCAGCTTCCCCTTCTCAAAGCAAAACAGGCCTACTACAATGCCTGCGAAGGATAGGGGGAGGTTGCTGATCTGGCGAAACCTGACAGCTCACCTCTTTATTCCGGACAGATATCTCTGGCAGTTTAGATAAGATTGAAGGATCAATGGCCGAAACACCGGATGTGACGGAAAAGAAACTCTCCGGCAACGAATACCTGAAGGAAGGGTCTCGCCAGTTACGCGGAACTCTTCCAGATGAGCTGGCGAATGACCTGGATTACTTTTCAGAAGATGCTCTGCAGCTGCTCAAATTTCATGGCAGCTATCAGCAGGACAATCGCGAGCAGCGAAACCGGAAAGATGAGGAAGGCAATTCACTGGGCAAAGCCTACAGCTGCATGATTCGCACCTGTGTCCCCGGTGGAAAAATGACCGCTGCCCAGTTCCTGACAGAAATGGACCTGGGAGATCGCCTCGGTGAAGGAACGATGCGGCTCACCACTCGCCAGGCAATTCAGCTGCACAGCATTCTGAAAAAGAATCTGCGGGAAACCATCCACGAAATCAACAGGATCAAGCTCGATACTTACGCCGCCTGCGGAGATGTGAACCGCAACGTGATGTGTAATCCGGTCCCGTACAAGAACAATCCGGTTCTGGACCAGATGCAGGAAGTAACGGTTGCGATTTCCGCTCACCTCAAGCCCCGCTCTACCGCCTACTTCGAACTGTGGGTGGAAGATTCCAGTGGGCAGAAGCAGAACATGGCTGAGTTTCAGCCGGTCGAGGAGCCGATTTACGGTAACACCTATCTGCCACGCAAATTCAAAATTGGTGTCGCCCTGCCGGAAGATAACCACACAGATATTCTCACGCAGGACATTGGTCTGCTGGGGATCGTCGAGAACGATACCATCATTGGCTACGATATGTATGTTGGTGGCGGCATGGGAAAAACTCCCGCCAAGAAGGAAACTCACCCCGCACTCGGAAAACCACTCGCGTTTGTGTTGCCGGGAGATGTCTGTGCGGTCTGCGAAGCGGTTGTGAAAGTTCAGCGTGACTTTGGCAATCGGGAAGATCGCAAGATGGCCCGTATGAAGTACCTGGTTGAAGACTGGGGCATCGACAGATTCCGGGCCAAAGTTGCGGAGTATCATGGCAAGCCACTCACACCGATTCGCGGTGTTCAGATTACTGGCGTGGATGATTACCTCGGCTGGCGCGAACAGGGTGACGGCAAACTGTTCCTCGGAGTGAATATTGAAAACGGCCGTATCAAGGACGAAGGAGATCTGCGGATCAAATCTGGTCTGCGAGCCGTCCTTGAGAAATATGGCATGCCGGTTCACCTGACTGCTTTGCAATCATTGATCCTGTGTGACATTGATCCGGCTGACAAGGCCGACGTCGAACAGATTCTCACTTCACACGGGATCCGGATGGCTGAAGACTATTCCATCTCCCGCCGGTTTTCGATTGCCTGTCCCGCTCTGCCAATGTGCGGACTGGCCGTCACCGAATCCGAACGGGTGATGCCGGACTTCATGTCCATGCTCGAAGCGGAACTGGAACGACAGGGGATGCCGAATGAACTTATCAGCGTTCATATGACCGGTTGCCCTAACGGTTGTGCCCGTCCTTACGTGCCCGATGTTGGTCTGGTTGGTAAAGCCAAGAACAAATACACGGTTTACCTGGGTGGAAATGCCCGGGGAACCCGTCTGGCCTTTATCTATAAAGACATGGTCGCGCTCGAAGACGTCGTTCCGCTGATCTCCCCCCTGATTTCCTACTTCAAATCAGAACGTCAGGGCAATGAATCTTTTGGCGATTTCTGTGATCGCAAAGGGCTCGACGATCTGACCGCTCGCTCCGAAGCCGCCTGATAAATTTCTGTGCGACGAACATGTCAACGTTTTGTTGCATGCGAATTTTTTCATGGCGTCAGAATTTGGTTACGGCGGTCAGAACAGACCAGCCGTGCTGGGCGATTCCGGAGATGGTTCCGGAATCGCAGGCTTCTACTTCAGTTGCTGTTCCTCCCAAACTTTGAGGAAACACTTGCTGCTGCGCCCTGAACGCAGGACAATAAGGGTGAAAGGGATTTCATCCCTAACGCCTGCCTGGCCTGATCAACACGGACCTGCGGGCGAGAGGGGCATTGTTCGACTCGTAACGGGAGTGCACTTTTCCATCGGCTTGTCGCCACTGGCAAATCTGCGGTCAAACTGAAAAACGAGTTGAACGGATCGCGCGATTCAGAACAGAGAGGCCGCTGGCATGATCACTCGCATTCAGAATGCAACCTGCGTTTTTCCAGAACAGACCCTGGTTGCCAACGTCCTGATCCGTGACGGGAAGCTGGAACTCGATCCCGCCGTCCACGCTCCTGCAGATGAAATCATTGATGCCACCGGGCTGCACCTGCTGCCGGGACTCGTTGATGATCAGGTTCACTTTCGTGATCCTGGACTGACCCATAAAGAAGATCTGCATACCGGTTCCCGGGCCTGTGCAGCGGGGGGCGTAACGACTTTTCTGGAGATGCCGAATACCAATCCAACGACAACATCTGTTGAAGCACTCCATCAGAAACTTGAACTGGCTAAGTCCAAATCCATTGTCAATTACGGCTTCTATATCGGTGCAACCTGCGAGAATCTCGAAGAACTGAAAAATGCGACCCGTACTCCAGGGATCAAAATCTTCATCGGTTCCAGCACCGGCAATCTGCTGGTTGATGATCAGGACGCACTCGAACGGATCTTTGCCGAAACGACCTTGCCCATCTGTGCTCACTGTGAAGATGAAGCCACCGTCCGGAAGAATCGGGAAATACTTCAGGGGGGCAAAACCCATGCAGATCACTCTCGCATCCGTGACCATGAGGCAGCCGTCGTTGCGACCAAGCGGGCGATGGATCTCTCGCTCAGATATCGGCATCAGTTTCATATCCTGCATGTTTCAACCGCCGAGGAATGCGACCTCCTCTACGCCTACCAGGCCGGATTGTCCCAGTTTTCGGACCGCCTGATCACCTCCGAAGTCTGCCCGCATCATCTCTTCTTTAATGTGGATGATTACGAACGTCTGGGATCGCTGGTGCAGATGAACCCGTCCATCAAAACCCGGCACGATAACGATCGGCTCTGGCGAGGTTTGAACGAACTGACGATTGATGTGATCGCCACCGATCATGCCCCGCACACACTGGAGGAAAAACAGCAGCCTTATCCGCAATCTCCCTCGGGACTCCCGGCGGTCGAGAATTCGCTGGCCCTCATGCTCAATGCGGTGAATGAGGGCAGGATCCTGCTGGAGCGGGTTGTCGATGCCATGTCAGCTGCTCCGGCCCGCATCTGGCATCTGGCCAACAAGGGGGGACTGATTCACAACTACGATGCCGACCTGGTTCTGGTTGACATGAATCTGAAAAAGACAATTCGCAACGCCGACCAGCAGACCAAAAGCAAATGGAGTCCCTGGGACGGTGCCGAACTGACCGGCTGGCCTGTGAAAACATGGTGTGGTGGCAAGCTGGTTTATGATGGTCAGCAGGTTGATGAGAACCACCGCGGTCGGGAAGTGACGTTTACCAATCATTGACACACAGCAGGAGTTTCAAATTCGATGGAAGTGAAAACACTGATCAAAACCAGCCTCCTCCACGCACGGGGAATGACCGACAAGATTCTGGATGAACTCGCTTCGCCAGAGGACTGGCTGCATCGCGCTTCTCCCGGTGGAAATCACGCCTTGTGGATTGCCGGGCATCTGCAACTGGTTGACCTGCGGGCACTCACGTTTATTGGTGTTGAGAGTCAACTGGATCTGAAGCAGCAGGCCATCCAATTCGGACGAGGCTCCGTTCCGCAGGACAGCATCGCGCCATCTACCGAACCGGCTCTCCTGCGTGAGCAGTTGAAAACCAGCCGTTCACGCCTGCTGGAAGCACTTGACTCTCTGACCAATGAGGACTTTGACAAACCCGCTTCACCGGAAGCCCCCCCATTTATGCCGACAGTCGGGATGGTCTTTCAGATGGTCCTCTGGCATGAAGCGATGCACTCCGGACAACTCACCATTATTCACCGTCAGTTAGGACACCCTCCGGTTGCCGGTCGTCCTGCCTGACGCATCTTGATATGTACTTCTGCCTGAGAAAGTTATCACCATGCTCGATCTGCTTGTGGTTGCCACTCACCCCGATGATGCGGAAATCAGTGTCGGCGGGATTCTTGCCAAAGCGGTTGAGGAAGGTTTGCAGGTTGGCATTCTCGACCTGACCACGGGCGAGCCAACTCCTCACGGTACCGAGGAAATCCGTCAGAAAGAAACCAGCTGGGCCAGCCTGGTGCTGGGGGTGCAGTGGCGGGAAAACCTCGCTCTCCCCAATCGCAAGCTGGAGGCCTCGCTGGATGCCCGCCGGGCAATTGCCAATGTCTTTCGCCGCGTTCGGCCCCGGCTGATTCTCGCTCCGTATCACGAAGACGCTCATCCCGACCACATCCGGGCCAGTCAGCTGTGCGTGGATGCCCGGTTCTGGGCCAAGCTTTCCCGCACCGACCTCGAGGGAGAACCCTACTGGCCCCCTCACATGATGAACTATTTCAGTGTTCACCTGCGGATTCATCCTGCCGCCAGCATCGTGGTGGATATCAGTGGTCAGATCGAGAAGAAAATGGAATCGATCCGCTGCTATGAATCCCAGATGAGCGTGGGAAGGTCCGAACATTTTCCCACCGTGATGGACGACATCCGGGACCGCGCCCGTTACTGGGGCTGGTCCATTCACGCCGAATATGGTGAACCGCTGTTTTGCAGCGAACAAATCGCCGCCCGCCGTGTCGATCAGCTGCTGGCATGACTGACGGGAAAATGCGGAGTCAACGCTTTACAACGCAGGCTGACCTGACATAATGCCATTTCGGAGCGGAATCCGCTCCCCCTCCCGCCCCTATAGCTCAATTGGCAGAGCAACTGACTCTTAATCAGTAGGTTCCAGGTTCAAGTCCTGGTGGGGGCACTTGCTTCACCCGCCGCTTGCGGGATTAATCA
>JAGQQT010000137.1 GCA_020426065.1 Planctomycetaceae bacterium
CCTTTCTCTAAGTCACACAAATTTGAGCCACATACAATTTTGGATACTTTTGTCCTTTATGTGACTGTAACTTTTGCGGTAGACTGATAATTGTGTGCGGTGAAAGTTTAATCGCCAAGAGGACTTATCGTCGAACACGTATTGGGGACCGAGCAGACAGCACTTGTGACACTCCAGTTGTTCCCTCTTTCAGAGGGTCTGAGTATGTCACATATGTGTTCATAACACGGAGATTTCAAATGAAAAGCTTCCTTTTATTTTTATGGTTTGCCGGAGGGGCGACCTTGTTGTCCGCAGGAGAGATCGCCCAACAGCATGAGCAGCTTCATGCACGCGGGAGAGCCGGCTCGGCACGCACCCTGGAACAGATTGAAGATCGTTCACACGGCATCACGAAGATCGGACTTGAGCGGAGCATTTGTTACGGCCAGTGCCAGTCCTACACGGTGTTTATCTTCAGTGACGGCTCGCTGGACTGGCATGGACATGCGAACGTCAAACGCATGGGCCACAGGACTGGGCGCGTCAACAAGGAGATGTTCAACGATATTGCTCAGTTCATCTACGATTCCAGTTTCAACCACCTCGCGGCTGATTATGAGCTTCCGGTCACCGACCAGCAGTCTGTGTACACCCTGGTGGTTATGAACGGGGAGACAAAGACTGTCCGCAATTACGGGAAGGCAGGTCCCACCAAACTTTGGGCAATCGAGCAATTGATCGAGAAGATGGTTGTCCAGGCGACTTGGGAATAGACACGAACAGACACCTTCGACGTCGATAACTGATAATGAACATCAGAATGAACGGTTGAAGTAATTGTGGCGTTATGGCAGCGTCTCCGCTGGCGGTGCATTGGTGCACTCCGCAGCAAGCGTATGGCGTTTTCCGGGGAGAAGTTGACTCGGAGGATCGTGCTCTTTAGGAGGTGGTCACATTTACTGTCATACACGGCAATGGCGACGCGATTATGGAGACTGTCGTCGAGACGGTTAAGGATGTCACGCTCCAGGCACACATCGCCAAAGCCAGCAACGTATCGAATAGTAAGTTCAAGGGCTTCCAGGAACCGTCTCCTTCGTCGATTTTCATAACAAGGACAAAGGACACGGCGGTATCTGGAAAGCGGAACTGTTCAGAGTTGTCCGTCTCAGAATTGCAGGAATCACCCGCATGACTCGTTTCTGTTCACAGTGCGGTCATCCACTTGCTCCCCAGGACAAGTTCTGCGGGAGTTGTGGCAGTCGAATCAGCTCTCCCGGCGAGACCGCGCCGTCGTCCCCCTTGAAGACATCGGGCAAGGCGTCACTCCACAAAGACCCGGGATCAACAGGGGCGCGGCGTAGAATCACTCGACTGTCAGACAGCGGGACGGAACCAGAAGTGTCAACCGTCGGGGAACACCGAACGAGAAAACAAACAAAAGCCGCCCCACATGGCATCAAAATGCCAAACGCCCGATCACCAGTGCATCGCAAGTTCTTTGGATGGGGTGGCTGCGCAGCTGTGCTGGGCGGACTGATCCTGGCGGGGGTTCTGGTCGGACTGGCCGTTGTTTACCAATTCGATTCAGAAAATCGTCCTCAGACAAATGACTCGCAGGCTCCTCACGAGGATCCATGGCCGGCTCCGCCAATGCCAGCGCGTATTGTTGAGCACCCTTCTGGCGCGCGTGTTGAAGCACCTGCGGGGACTTTTCCTGAAAGCGCAGTCATCAAGATCACAGTGCGGGACGAAGCCCCCTCAGCGGAACCCTTTGAGCGGGTGGGTTCCGCATACAGCATTGATGGCATTTCTCTGTTAACTGGTCAGCAACCCGCATTCGTTGACCTGCCCTCCGGAGCGGCAGGTGAGCGTGCCGTCGTTCTATTTCGCTCCCTGGGGACCTGGATTCGCATCCCCTCGGAGTCGATTCAACTGGCTGACGGATCAGCCGGGCGTCGTATGCAGCTTCATGGTGTGCCGTTTCCGTGGGTCCTTTCGGTAGCAGTCGCCCCCGAGTCCGCTTCCGTTGCAGATCTCGCGGAGGGAACGAGCCGTACCGCCAGATTGGCGCGCTTAGAGCAGTTGCGGATCACTGATCTCCCGAAGTTCTTCAGGGAGCTTGAGCATTTTGATAAGTCGGAATTGGAGCAAGGGAATCTCAGCGAGTCGTTTTCGCTGTTGTCATCGGCGGTTGCAGATGAGCCTGCCACGTCGATCAATTCGCCTCTTGAATATGGCAAGGATCATTGGAACAAGGCGAGAATCGCCATGCTGCGTGCGTACGGGCTGATCCACAACCCCAAGGCCAGTGATCAGGTGGCACGCCGCTCCTCATCCATCAAATTGTATCGTGAAGGACTGAACCACCTCTGGGAAGCGCGCAGAGCCGTATTCGCCATGACTGAGGAGGAAGCGGCCACCGCGGTCGATGATGAATCGAACTCACAAAACCTCACAGTGGTGTACGGCGGCACGCTACCCCTCGCTCATATGGTCGAGGCTTACTGCGGTACGCTCGCACCATGGGGCCTGCAACTCACGCGGCATTTGGTGGCGGGCGACGACGTCGGTGCACGAGGATTCGATGTGAGGTGCGTACCTTTTTTCGGCAACCTGCTTTTTGTAGACGTGACCTTACCGGGCGGCGAAAAGCCAGTTCCTTTCTTAAATGCGGCTGGACAGCCCTCCGCAAAGGCATACGTCGAGCTGGAACGATATCAGCGGGAACTCGTCCAGGAATTGTGGCTGATTCCGGAAAAGGCGGTTCACTTTGATGTGGTGCGACTGTACTCACCTGCAATCAACGAATGGAACCGTCACGAGATTCTCTCGAATTTGAAGACTGCGAAGTCCTGCGTGTCTGCATTTTTTGCTGTCGCACTGCTGGCCGAAGGTGCAGCTCTCGGGCCAGCAGTATGGGCAATATATGAAGTCGCTGCACCCTTTATTGAGTATGTGCTGGTCGACCCTGAAATCAAGGAGATCGCGCACAAGGGCGGGCCATCCCAATTGACACTAATCAGTCTTTACGACGGAGCCAAGGTGATCGCTCAACTAACCCTTGCCCCCGGAGCGTCTCCCGCAGGAGGCCTGACCGACATGGTCCTGAATTTCCTGATTGACCATAAGGAAATGGACCGGATTGAAAAACTGCGTGCCGAAGTACGTGCAGCAGCCAACAATGTTGTGGGCTACAAGGACTGGGATTGGGGGAAGAACTTCCCAGTTCCTCCGGTTGTGCTTAAGTCGACAGTCTATGGACCAACGAAAGATCGTCCCGAGTATGAAGACCGGTGGGGGTCTTACAAGATGGGGGGAGAAGGACAGTTGACGATGACGCTGAACTATGCGGCACTCGGTGCTGATGGGGCAAACCTCGCCGAGTGTTTTCGCAAGAAGCACGATGAAATCAGTTATAATCTCGACGATCAGATGCATGCGGCGACTCCCTACGGAATCCATTGGACCCCCTTTGGCCAGAAAACATGGATGCGACAACTGTTCGATCAGGGACCGGACTTGCAGGTTGTTCACTGGCGAGTCGAAAAGGAACAACTGGAGCGGTGGGCGCAGGCCGCGGGGCTTTCGATGGAGAAGTGGATGGAGGGGGTGACAGTTGATGTCTGCTACGGAACGGAATGGGACGAAAGTCGCCGATTGAGTCCCCCGGACAAACAGACACTTAAAAAGCTACTTCGGCCAGATGAGGAAGAGCAAACGACAACCTTTGGGTTTGCCATCCAGTCCAAGCCCACCCGTGGACGCAGCCAGGTGTTACTGCAATCAGATACCGCCGGACCATGGCGTGATTATGCGGCCTACTCGATGAGGGATTACCCAATGGCCGCCAAGCGGTACTTTGTGCGTGTGCGTTACGGGGAAACCGAACTCCTGGCATTCCCGGTTGGATTCGGAGAGCGATTTCTGGAAAACCCGACAGCCTGGCACAATCTGAGTGATACCAAACAGAACGTCGAGGTGGCCACGGTACATCCCGCGCGAGATGGCCGGCCCGACATCATGGACTACCTGCTGTTCGCGAATGAACTGCCTCAAGGTCTTGAAGAGAAATCTCGCGACAATCTATCGATCATTGGTGGCCCATACCCACTGGACCTGGCCGAACAAATCATTCTTACCTCGGGATACGATTTGAAACTCCCTCCAGTGGACTACGATCTGGACCCTCGTTTACCCCCCATGAATGGAAGTATCGAGGAATGGAAAGCACGCTTCTCCGATGAGGAATGGGAAAAGGACGAGTCAGGATATCCCATTGCCCGCAAGAAAAAAACCAGCGAGCTTCCACGGGCCAAGGTGACTGTGCGCATCGGTCGGTCTGGAAAAACTGGTCCCATATCCGATGCCATGATCAAGGCTGGCATCAAGATCATCACTCGCAACGAAGAACTCCAGAGCGCCGGAAACGGCGTGCTGGTATCCCAAGAGGGGGCCGCGTCACATGCCATTGTTTTCCGTAAGGACGATCTGCTGATTGGACTGTTCGGTGAAGACAACTCCGAACTTACCCGCAGCTACATTGATCAATTGAAACCACGATTCGAAGCACATGCGGCCCGTGTGGCCTCCAAAGCAAAAGTCAGCCCCTGAGCCCTTGCGGTTTGTTCGTTCCAGACAGTACGCCGCACGACAAACTCATCGTCAAACCTGGATTCGGTGCTGGCAATCAGCAAAGAGTTGAACAGTCAGGACTATTTCGTTTTTTGCCGCAGCGCGCTGACTGCCAACCCAGCCAGAAGTGCCCAGCCCAGGCAGCCAAGGCATGTCTGGCCCCATTCTCGGTCCTCAAAAGTGTTGAATGCTGTCCAGGTGTACCTGGCTGGATCGTACTCGATGTCGATCCCCGTCACTTCGGTAAAACGGGGTGTATGATGTTCTCTCAGACCTTCGTAGAGAACCAGCCCTGCAATGATGACTAGTACCATTGCGACTATCGCGCCCGCAGGTCGACGCAGTCGGGTCGAGACAAATGGTAGAACGCTGCAAATGATCGCTGCCCATAACCAGGGAGTCGGTGGGGAGACAGCCTCCGGAAACTGAAACAGGAGTACAGAAGCGACCACTGTGGTTATCGCCAGGAGGGCAGAAACGAAGATCTTGAATCGGCTGACTTTCGTTGAAGACTCAGACTGTTCGAGCTTCCACATCTCCCGCGCCTTCCGGCTCCGCGCCACTCCCCGCTCCATCGCGGCAGCCACCGCATCCCAGTTGTCAGCCGATGTATGGATTGAAATAACCGGCCGCCATGAATCTCGAACAACAATCGTGCGTGACTTCGGTAACAGTCGAATCTCTTCGATTTCCCTCCAGTCCATGAGCACAGTCCGCTTCGCTTCTGCCAGCAGGCCGGCAGCGGCCACCGTGGGGTCACCCTTGATGGCTCCGAGCACCTGTGAGGCATTCGCAGCGGACTTGGCCGCCCCGCTGGCCACAAATGACCCAACACCCTGACTGGTGATCGCGAACTGCATGCGCATTCGATTACGGAGGAGAACCAGAATGCTGAACAGGCTCAGTCCGGTAATGAAGGCCGCTGCAATGCCAGTGACCTTGAAGGCCATCACCACCTGCCGCCACTGCTGCTCATAGATTGCCAGTCCTATCAGCAGCAGGAACAGGGCGAAGATTCCGCCCCCTAAGCAGAGCGTCAGTTGCCCCATGATCAGAGGGTTGGAAATGAGCGGCACGTCCACCGACCAGGCCATCTCCTCTGGCCCCGAAATGAGATCTCCCTCTCTCGCCTCCTGCCGGGTGGAAGGGCCTGTTTCAGCTGAAGCATCAGGAGCAGGTTCTGTAACAATCGGCGGTGCATTGAAGTGAGTGGACTCTACACCGACGAGAGGTGTGCCACACCCTGTGCAGAAGCGGTTGCCTTCCATCAGGAGAGTTCCGCATTTTGTGCAGTACCGTTGGCTCTCCATAAGTCCTCGCCTCTGATTGTTGAAATGGCGTTCTCTGTGTCACAATCATTGTACCTGACCACACCATTTTTTCTGACTCAACCGGGTGAAACACCGAGAGTCAGGAGTCTTCTGAAATCAATTAAAATGATAACTGAAATCAGTTTTATGGTCCAGATTCCACTAAGTTGGCCCACATCAATCGCCCTGCGTCACTGCTGCAGACCATGAGAACAAGAAAACCATAACGATGATGATCTTTGAGTAAAAGAACAGCCACATTGCTCCGGCGTTGACAAGTGGAAAGGCTTCGATTGGTCAGGCCTAAAAAATGGCTGGCTCGACACAAACAAGCGTGATGAAAGAAGAAACTGTAACTTCAGGATAATGTTGAACTGGCATTTGTGCCTGATGCATCACAGGTTGTATGGGAATAGGTACGGGTTGCGAACTCGTATAAACCGAGGATTTAAGCATCTCATCACAGGCTTACTTTCTGCGGTCGATCATCCTTACGCAATTGCCCTCCGGGGCTAACCTGAAATCAATGTCACTTGTGGCAACCCCGTGAGTTGCGTCATTACGACTGCTGCACCATCTCCCGTTCCAGATTATGAAAACCCGTTCTACACGGACTGCGATCCCCCATCCAGTCTCCTGGAGTTAAATGAGAACAGAATTCAGTCAGTGGCATGATGCGAGGATGCGATCCAGCACAAAATAGTACAACGAACGCTTTCGCATCACCAATAACTGATATATCATTAACACAAACAATTTGACTCACTTTATTGGAATGTACACATGAAAATTGATGTCGCTTGTGACATCTGCAGTTATCAATATCGAGTCCCTCCTGAAAAGTTGGGACAGCAGCTCCGCTGTAAACAGTGTGAAACCAAATTCTGGGCTCAGGAGTATGTCGCTCCTGTAGAAGAAGACGATTCCCCTGATGCTCTCACTCAATTAAAAGAGATTGGCATCCGCTGGGGGACCATTGTCATCGTGCTTTCCTTTTTAGGCATGATTGGCTTTCTGACCACGGTTGACCCCGAGTATGCAGCTCATCAGTACAAGATGCGGGGGACGAAAGTATTAAAACAGCCTTCTTTGCTTTTCAAATCTGAAGACACTTCAAAGGCCGAAAATCAGTTTGAACCGCTTCGGAGGAGTCCAGTTCCACTTGGTGCGAATGTCAATATCCGTCAGTCTCAAAGATCAAATCCACTGGAGTATAAAACTGGTGAGTATTGGGTTCATTCAGATTCTCCGATAGACATCTCCGATTTTCACAAGCTCCCAGCAAATGAACTTGCATCAAAATATCGCATCACAATCCTCCCAGTTGCTCCAATAAAAGATAATCAAATACTCATAGAGAAAACGCTTAGAAAAACGATGAAGCCGTCTCCAGCTGCGGGGAGTGTCGCCAATGCAATCACTTACACAGGGCTTGCCCCGATTAAATCTTCAGAAAAGCCAGTTAACGGTATTGAACAGCTTCAGCCGGGACAGCTTGTACTTGCTCTTAACCCGTTTTGGAACCCCTACATGATTTACTCGATTGAAGATGACAGAATTCTTCTTCGTCCAGCACGTAAAGTCAGTTTTTCTCAGGTTGAAATTCTGGTCGCGACGATCGACCAACTCCAGTTGGCTCATGATGGTGTCGATGATCTCGTCCATGTCAACATGGAGTATGAGTCTCCTGATCAGGTCCCCTGGAAAGTCGATTGATCAATGTTCTTGTCGATACAAATACCCTGACGAGCTTACGGATGAACAAAAAATCTTCGAAAACCGTTGCTGATATTCAAGTGACTCGACAGCAGCTGCTGGAGATGTTGGACGAGAAGCTTCCCAAAGTCCCTGCAACTATTGGCTATCGGATGGGGTTGCTGGTAGTGGGACTGTCCATGTTGCTGATGCCGCTACTCTATTTAGGGTTGCTGGGAGCACTCTGTTTTGTCGTCTACTGGTGCTGGGTTTTTCTTTCAACTTACAGAGGGGACAATTTCCCCTGGCTGCTTGCAGTTGCAGCATTTGCAGCAGCGGTCACGATTCTCTTTTTGATCAAACCATTTTTCGGACGGCGGGCAGCTCGAAACAGGCCTGTGCGTCTGAAGCGGGATGCCAATCTATTTCTCTTTGAGTACGTCGAAAAAATATGCGATACCGTCGGCGCCCCTTACCCCATATCTATCCGAGTGGACTGTATCGCTAACGCTTCGGCAGGATTGCGGTACGGCCTGGGTAGCATCTTCAGCAACGATCTTGTGCTCACTATCGGCCTGCCGCTGGCGGCGGGGATGAATGTTCGTCAGTTTTCAGGAGTGCTCGCTCATGAATTCGGACATTTTTCCCAAGGGTATGGCATGCGGCTGAACATGATCACGATGACGATCAATAACTGGTTTATTTATGCTGCTTACCAGCGAGATGCCTGGGACTATCGTTTGGAGCACTGGTCCAAGGTACTGCCGTTTCGCCTGGCAATTCTGATTTGGGCATTGCGTGCTTGTATCTGGGTAAGTCGAAAATTTCTGGGAGCGATTTGTCTCGTGGGACACGCCATCAGTTTTTATATGCTGCGACAGATGGAATTCGATGCCGACCGCTACGAAATTCGATTATCGGGCACTAAGAACTTTAAGAAGTCAACCGAGCGACTGAGCCTGATTGGCATTGGCTTTCAAATGGCCATTAATGATATCGAAGAGCTTTATAATGAAGAGCGACTGCCGGATAATCTGCCGAATTTTGCCGTCACCAGCATTCCCAATATTCCTTCCGAATTTCTGGAGAAAATGAAGAAGCACCAGGAGGAGCAACAGACGGCGTGGCATCACACCCATCCAACTGATCGCGAGCGGATCGCTCATGCTGAAAAGCTGGACGCTGAAGGATCCATGAGGTCTGATACCGGAGTGGATCAACTTCCCGCTTCCGTATTATTTCATGAATTCGATAAGTTATGTCGGGCCTCGACGACAAAGTTCTATGAAGAACGACTGGGAACAGATTTCAAGAAGAGTTGCCTGCGGAATACAGATGCTCTGATTAAAGAACGTGACCAGGACTACGAAGCAGGGAAGGCTCTCGATCGGTATTT
>JAGQQT010000138.1 GCA_020426065.1 Planctomycetaceae bacterium
ATGATCGCGATGGCGTTCCCAAACTGGTCGTCGCCGATCGCGCCAACGCTCGTCTGCAGTGGTTTGACCTGAACGGAAAACACCTGAAGACTCAGGGGGATTTCCTGTTCCCGGCCGATATCGATACCCAGGGCGATCTGCTGCTGGTGCCAGACCTGCACGCCCGGATCACGATTCTGGATAAAGACAACAAACCGGTTGCTCAGCTGGGCGATGATCCTGAATGGCGTGCCCAGGTCCTGGACAAGGAAATTGGCATGCGCGGCAAACCGGACAAATGGCAGCCTGGCAAATTCGTCCACCCGCACGATGCCTGCTTTGACGCAGCCGGAAACATTTTTGTTGCCGAGTGGGTTGTTGGCGGACGTGTTACCAAACTGGAACGGATCAGCTGATCCATTCAGTAGTCAACTGGGACCAGAGCCTGATTCCTTCTCTTAGGGGAATCAGGCTTCTTTTTTGGCTGGTTGAGCCAAACCAATCCCCGAGTAATGGAAGCCCCGTTTGAACATCTTGGCCGGATCGTACAGGTTGCGCCCATCAATCACGACTGGTTGTTTCAGTTGTGCCATGATGAAAGCAAAGTCCGGAGTCCGATACTCGTTCCATTCTGTGCAGATAACGAGTGCGTCAGCGCCCACCAGGGCATCGTACTGATGAGCACAGTAGGTGATTTTTTCACCATACTGTTCGCGGACATTGTCCATGGCAACCGGATCATGAGCTTTGATCTGAGCCCCTGCAGCCAGCAGAGAATTGATCAGTGTTAATGAAGGAGCTTCGCGAATATCATCCGTCCGTGGCTTGAAAGCCAGACCCCAGATCGCGAAGGTTTTGCCAGCCAGGTCTGCACCAAAGTAGCTTTTTACCTTATCGTACAACACGTGCTTCTGAGCCTGATTGACATCATCGACCGATCGCAGGAGTTGAGCACTCACCCCAGCCTGAGCGGCTGTCGCCATCAGTGCACGGACATCTTTGGGGAAGCAGGACCCACCGTAACCGGCTCCTGGAAACAGGAACTGAAAACCGATCCGCTGGTCGTGTCCAATCCCCTTGCGAACTTCGTTGACATCAGCATGGACCGCTTCGCACAAATTCGCCATCTCATTGATGAAACTGATCTTGGTTGCCAGCATGCAGTTGGCAACATATTTCGTCATTTCTGCACTTTCGAGCCCCATCACCAGGAACGGGTGTTCGGTTCGCAGGAATGGTTTATAGAGTTCTTCAAGCGTGTCGGCTGCGTACTCGGACATGACCCCGACAACGACCCGATCTGGTTTCGTAAAGTCCTGGATCGCGCAACCTTCTTTGAGGAATTCCGGGTTGGAGGCAACTTCGACATCCCGATTCAAAATCCCGCGCAGACGCTCGAAGACCTTGCGATTGGTCCCGACGGGAACGGTACTTTTGCAGATCACGATCGCATCATCAGCCAGATGAGGAGCAATCGAATCGGTCGCTCCCCAGATGCCGGACAAATCCGCCGAACCATCATCTCCCATCGGTGTGCCGACAGCCAGAAAAACACAACGTGAGGAAGGGACGCAGGTCGCCACATCTGTCGTGAACTTGAGCCGGCCAGCAGCCGCATTCCGCTTGACCAGTTCTGTCAAACCGGGTTCATAAATGGGGATTTCCCCTGCGTTGAGTCGCTCAATCTTCTTCTGATTGATATCAACGCAGGTGACATCATTCCCGCTTTCAGCAAAGCAGGTCCCGGTCACCAGCCCGACATATCCAGTCCCGATCACAGTGATTTTCATAGAGAATCCTTACTCCTCATCCTGTCCCGATATTTGTCCCAGGGCCCGTGGTAGATGAAGACTCGCTGATTAATTGCCTGCCTGATGAGAATGCTGAGTGGCAACCACGCAAAGTCGCCCAATTACTCCAGTTTGCACTCTACCGGCAGAAAAAGCCGTTTTGCTCTGTTTCAGACGGATATTTACGTGTCGCCCCTAACCGTGACAACCGTTTATACCGATTTTGCATCCAAGTTTTCAGGATCTGTTCCGATACTGCTGATCGTAATAATCGCGATAATCGCCGGAACGAATCCGGTTGATCCATTCCTCATGCTGCAGATACCAGTCCACTGTCTCCTGCAACCCCTGCTCAAACGGGATTTGCGGGAACCAGCCGAGTTCCCGCTCTGCCTTACTGCAGTCGATCGCATAGCGACGATCATGTCCCGGGCGATCTTTGACGAAGCGAATAAGCGATTCCGGTTTGTTCAGCAATGAGAGTAACCGCCTGACCAGAGACAGATTCTCCAGCTCCGTTCTTCCCCCAAAATTATACACTTCCCCTGTTTCGCCCCGGGTTGCTGCCAGCCAGATTCCTCGGCAGTGGTCCAGTACGTGGATCCAGTCTCTGACCTGCTTTCCATCTCCATAAACAGGAAGTTCCCGATCTTCACACGCATTGGCAATCATGAGGGGGATCAGCTTTTCGGGAAACTGATAGGGGCCGTAATTATTGGAACAACGGGTGATGATCCCTGGAAAATCAAACGTGTGGCAGTAACTGCGAACAAGCAGATCCGCAGCTGCCTTGGAAGCAGCATACGGACTGTTGGGAGCCAGCGGAGTCTGTTCGCTGAACAGTCCTTCTGGTCCCAGACTGCCGTAGACTTCGTCTGTCGAGACTTGCACGTAAAGCGGGGTTTGAGCCCGACGGGCTTCGTCCAGTAACACCTGGGTCCCTGTGATGTTGGTTTGCACAAACGGAGTCGAGTCGAGAATGCTGCGATCAACGTGAGACTCAGCAGCAAAATGAAACAGAGCCTCTACCGGTGATGACTGCAGAATGTTTTGCACGCATTCTGCATCCGCAATATCTCCATGTACGAATGAAAAACGGGGATCGTCCAGGCAATCCGTCAGATTTTCGAGGTTCCCCGCATAGGTCAACTTGTCCAGTACGATGACAGAGCGAATCTGACTGGAAAATTCATCCGACAGCAGCATCCGTACAAAATTGGAACCAATAAATCCGCAACCTCCCGTCACCAGGACAACACCGGGAGATCTGTCAATCTGAGGCATGGAATGCGATCCGTTGAGATACCAAAGTGAGAATAAAAATCGCCAGCCTGCAAAATGAAATCACAGCAGACTGGCTGAATACGTTACTCGTGTTTTACACCACGTACCTCGATGTCATCGAATTGGCCTGGATCATCAAAGGATCCGATTCCGACGCGTCCAAACTTGAACGTCTCGTCTTTGGCAGTCATGACAGGTTTTTCCAAGTCATCAAAAAAGATTGCGATCTCTCCTGAGTCGGCTTTCCGGACGACACGGGCGGTGTGCCAGTTGTCATCCCAGTCTGTTCCGGGAGTGGTGGTCAGAGAAATTTTGGTGCGTGGTTCACCATTCACGATGAAAATCTGATTGGCGTGCGGATCGGCTTTCTTCCCGAAGTGCACGTAGTAAAAATGGGATTCATCCTGATAACCGAAAAACAGGCAGAGTGAACGATGATTGTAGTCGGGCGAGGTTGATTTCAGCCGCACAGTCAATTCCAGATCCGAAACCTGCACACCTTTCAGAATCGCTCTGTTGTAAGGAGATCGAACAGGCGGTTCATAATCGCTTTTCTTTTTGATGAGACTGAACACATGCTGGCCATCGACCTCGTCCAGCACCCACGCGGTGGAATCGGTTGGCTCCCAGAGATCGGCTCCCGACTCGAAGTTTTCCTTGAAAAGCAGGTCATACTGACCTTTGGTTGGCTCTGTGGCCCAGATCGGATCACTCAGGCAAAAACAACTGAGGATCAGCAGACAGAAATGGGAAAAGGGGCTGGATCGAGCCGTGAATCGCATGAATACTCTCCTCGGTGTTACATTTTCGGCGACCTGTCGAAAGACAGGATACGATTGTTGGAACGTATTCCAACCAACTTAACAGTCGAGAGAATGACTCACAATCCTGGAGAACTGGCCAGCAGAGAGAATCTCAGGCAATCCGTCTCAGCGGATCAGACGGTCAAACAGGCCACTGGCTGGCTTGAGGGCCACCTTGTCTAGCAGACTTTTGGCAATCCGCTCATGATTGCCAATTTCAGTCACCAGTCGGCGATAATGATCGTCCATTTCTGAGGCGAATTCATCCCGACAGAGCTGGAGCTCTTCACTGGCAACCGCAACTGCAGCCTGCTCGACACGCTCCAGATCCTGATGCAGGACCTGCGAGAGCTGGTCAGAAAGTTGCACACTGAGGGGAGAGGAGAGTTTCATTTCCGGTCGTTGCCAGTCCCCGGTCAGGGAAAACTCCCCCTGCAGTTCCGGGATGGAAGAGAGCACACCCTGCAGGCGTTGTGAAACCAGGCTGGTGACAAGATGGGGGGTGTCTGTCTCATGGGAAACGAGTTGCAGCGGCTGATCGAGGTGAAACTGCAGATCCTTCTGAACCCAGCGACAATGCGCATTGATCGACCTGCCCTGAAATTCCAGAGATCCTTCGATGCGAGGCGGCCCCGCGGTCATGTTGACTCCAATCTGGCTTTGAGCGAAGAGCTTCGCCTGAAAGCTGTTGGCTGGTTGAACCTGGTAGGCGATGGAAAGGCGGGGCTGAGGCTCGGTCAGATCAATCATGCCCTGAAATTCAATGGAGCCTTTCTGAGCCGAGACAAATGAGAACCGGATGGGCTTGCCATACTTTTTGACATCCGAGGATAAATCCTGCAGCTCCGCACGAAAGGACTGGCGTTCGGCATTGTGAATGATCTCTCCGGAAACGTGCAACTGCCGAATCAGGAACTGAGGGAGATCCGAAGTGTCATCCAGGGGAACAAAGCGTCCTCCGACCCGCTCCGGACGATAATCTTCCGTAAGAACATCCAGCACCTGTTCAACATAGGGCAGCCATTGTGAGAGGAACTGAATCTGCTCAACGGCTGTGGGGCCAATGAGTAACGTTGCCAGATCTTCCCGGTTCCGGGGGATGGAATTGATCCGTTCCCGCAACATGGCCAGATCCGCCTGACGGGCATCATCCAGATCCCGCAAATCGACCCGGAGCTGCTGAGGCAACAGTTCAAACTCCCCTTTCAGGGCACGTGCCTCCTGGATCACGACATCCAGATCTTTGGAAACTGTGGCGACCTTACGGGCCTGCTGAATCGCATTCCCCTGACGAATCTGTTCCAGTTCCTCACGAATACGGTTTGTACGTGTCTGCAGTTCCCTGGAGCGTATCCGGTAATCTTCCAGTCTCTGCTCCCAGATCTGCTTTTTCTGGGTTGCCATCTGGACAGATTGAAACTGCTGGAGTTGCTCCTGAACCAGTTCGGTCGTCATTAACTGTTCGGCAATCCGGTTGCTCAACGAGCACAACTGCTCCTTCAGCCTGGCTGCCTGAGCGGCAAAGTCGATCTGCGGAAAGCTGTTCCCCTTGTTCGACTTGCCCTGAGACAACGCCAGATCACGATTCCAGACGACTCCCTCCAATGCCATTTCGTTGACAACAAATTTCTTGTGCAGCAGGCTGTTGCGATCCACCTGAAAGCTGGCCTGTTCCAAAGTCAGCACGTTCCCCTGACTGGCGTCTGCAGCAGGAATGGAAGCCTGATGCACATTCAATTCCGTATGGAAAAAGCGGGATTTCAGCTCAACGATCTGCACTGATTGACCACTCGCCGCTGACAATCCGGATTCCAGCAGGCGGTGCAACAGTGGTTCCCAGCCAAAAGCCAGAAACGCCCAGAACAGAGAGAGTAGAATTACCCGTGGCAGACAATAGCTCCAGCGGAGTGACGGAAGAATTGACTGTCTGGCTGGTTGCAGGAAGACTTCAACAGTTTCAGGTGTCAAAGAGAGTGAACTCACCCTGGGGCATTGCGGAACCTCATTGGTAATCCCCGCAATGGCCTCTCTTAACGGATTGGAGGTTCCGGGTAGTCCGGCTGAACAGGAATTCTTGAGTGAATGCATGAGGATTCCGTATGCAAAAGTCGGAATACAATGTGGCAATGAAAACTCGATCCGTTCTGAGTTTTCCGGGATCAGGTTTCATCCTGAGATTCGGTTACCGAAAAGAACATCAGCAACCAGCGAAAATTCCAGACTCGTGACTCCGCCCAGTTCTGAATCAGATCATCTCCCTGATGCAGCCAGCGAAAACACCAGGAGTGTTTCAGCCAATTCCATAACGGCTCAGCTCGGGATTGCAGCCAAATGGAGAACCGATAGAGGGGATACCAGCCGACAGTCCCAACAACCAGACCTCCCATAACCTGTGTGTGATTGAAATTCGTCCACGGCATGAGCGGGAGGTGATAAAGGTAAGCCCAATACGGTAAAAGTTCTGGACTGGTCAGGATGGCTTCTCCCACCTGATTGAGTCTGCTCTCAAAGAAAGCGGCGATCCAGGAACCAACAAATGCCGCAAAAAAGAGTGTTGGCAGACTGATGCGGAAACTGGCAACCAGGATGAACAATACAAATGCGAGCAGATTGTCTTTGGGGACAACACCTATCATCAACCCACTGGCCAGACCTGCGGCAATCTGTTGGGGTGTGGCATCCACCCCCAGCAGCGCTCGAAATTTACGAAAGCACTGGAAAAAAAACATATTGTCTGCGTCCCAAAAGCGCTCCATCAGCCCCAGAAAACGCGTCCGCCACCCGATCATCACAGGGCGTAAAATCGCGAGAATGAGGTTCTTTGGGATATTCCCCCTGAATTCCCCTGCTTTTTCCTATCGGTCAGGACGATTCCAAGGGGAGAATGGTGTCGAAATCCCCATCTGATTTTGTAAAACTTGCAAAAGCGGATCATCCCTTTTTTGAATCTGAGAAGTATGTCTGAGCGTCCCCGTGTTGCCCTGTTCGTAGAATCCTCCAGTGAGTTCGGCCGCATGGTGCTGAGCGGCATCAGATCCTATATCAAGGCCAACACTTCCTGGTCGATTTACCTGCAGCAGCGAGACCTGAATACACGGCTGCCAAACTGGTTAAGCCACTGGCAGGGTGGTGGTATCATCAGTCGGTCAACGACTCCGGAATATGCCAGCATTGCCAAAAAGATGCGGATTCCGCTGGTCGACCTGACAGATCGTTATGGAGATCTGGAATTACCACAGATCTGGCCCGATCATGAACGAATCGGGAGTATGGCGGCAGAGCATCTTCTGGAGAGAGAATTCCACCATTTTGCTTTTGCTGGCTATGAGGATGAAGTCTGGTCCAGCATGCGACAGGCAAGTTTCACGAAACGAATCCAGGAAGCCGGATATCAGGTTCATCAATTTGTTTCCCACTGGGATTTACAGCCCGGGACATCCTGGGATGATGAATACTCCAGTCTGGTCCGCTGGCTCGAGCAACTGCCAAAACCAGTGGGAATCATGGCTGCCAATGATGTCCGGGGCCAGCAGATCCTGGATGTCTGCTGTGAAATCAATCTTGCTGTTCCTGAGCAATCTGCTGTCATTGGCTGCGATAATGACGGCCTGCGCTGCGAACTGTGTGATCCTCCCCTGACCAGCGTGATTCCCAATGCCGAACAGATCGGGTATCAGTCTGCCCGACTGCTTGATGAACTGATGACAGCCCAGCGTCGAGGGATTTCTCTGCAGCGGGAACGGATCGTGATTCCTCCCACCGGAATTTACCTGAGGAAATCGACAGATATCCTGGCCATTGATGATCCGGAAATTGCCGAGGCGGTCCGGGTCATTCGCCAGAGAGCCTTGAGCGGCCTGAAAGTTGAAGATGTCCTGAAAACTGTGGCAATTTCCCGCAGCACCCTGGAAAGGGGAGTTCGTAAATACCTGAAACGGTCTCCCCAGGCGGAAATCCGCAGAGTTCAGTTGGCACATGCCTGCGAGCTGCTGGCTAACACCGACATGACACTGCCCGAAATCGCCTCAAGATGCGGGTTTGTACACCCGGAGTATTTCAGTGTTGTGTTCAAAAGGCAGTTAAATCTTACTCCCGGACAGTACCGGCAGGATCACTCCCAGGAATCAGGGTCCGTGTGGACAGGCCCTCCCGTCATTCCGGATTAGGGCCAGATCCGGAGCCACTACGGCGCTGAAAATCTCTCTTTCCCCAATGTCCACCTGAGTGTTAAATTTGAAAACTGGTTCCTGAGCCGCATTCGTCGGTTTTTCAGCAATGATCTCAGTCACAACTGGTCAACAGTCTCTTGCCCACTCTCCGCGGTTTCATCCTGGGTCTCATCTGTCTGACGGCGGTCATCGCTGCAGGGGAATGGTACGCCCGTCGGGAATTCGAGCAATGCTCCGCCCTGCTGGGTGAAGCGCCCTACGAATGGGGCTGGATTCCCTCCAGCAGGAATTATCTTGATCCTCCTGTGAATGCGAGTCGGATCTATCCGGATCGGAACCAGCAGCCTAACCGAGTTGTTTATGATGAGCTTGGCTTCCGGGCAGGAACTCGAACGGGAACATCCAGTACGGGGGGTTTACTCTGCCTGGGAGGAGAAACCTGTCTGGCACCTCGTTTACCTCAGAGGTACCTGTTTACGGACGTCTGGAACGAATTGAGAACCCGTGCGGGCTTCAATGGCAGCATCCGAAATGGTTCTGCCCCCTACGGATGCCCCCTGCTATGGCAGATTCAGTTTGCAGAGCGAATCTTACCCGCCCAGCCCGATCAGATTCTGATCATCCTCGGGCCGGAAAGCCTTGATTCTGATTTCCGTATTCGAAGGGCAGTCCAGTTTGACAGTAACTCTCAGCCGGTGGCCTGTGTGCATCCAGCCTTCGAATCAGTTTCTGCCGGGAAGAGTTCTCCATTGAAGGATGTGGGGATCCCCAGACTGCTCCTGCCTGGGCTGATCAATGCCTGCTGGAACCAACCTCAATCGGAAAAACAGCTGAAGATTACCGATCGCAAATCGACTTTGTCGGAAGCCCGGGTCCATGAGATGCTCCAGCCTCTCATGGAACTCTCGAACCGCTGCCAGGAAAACCACATCAGATTGAGGGTCGTCTATCTGCCGAATGCCACAGAGCTGTTGTCGCTGGAGAATA
>JAGQQT010000139.1 GCA_020426065.1 Planctomycetaceae bacterium
GGGTCACGTACAGATCAAGAAACCCATTCCGATCATAATCCCCTACCGCAATTCCCATACTGGCCTGATACTGACCCAACTCGCTGGCCGCAGCCCCCAGCAGAACTGCCTGTTCCTGATAGTGACCAGCGGCATCTGCCTGGAACAGATGATTGGGGGTCACATCATTGGCTACATACAAATCCAGGTTTCCATCCCGGTCAAAATCTGCCGCCACCACTCCAAGCGATTTCCCGTCAGGTGCGATCAGCCCCCACTCTTCCGCAACTGAGCGGAACCGGCCATCTCCCAGATTTTCATAGCATTCATTATCGACCGCATCTAGAACCAGCGGATCACAGGAGGCAGGACTGCCATCCGGATGCCTGCAAATGACCGGATTGCGAGCGTCGTAATTGGTGTAGTTACAGACGTACAGATCGAGATCGCCATCCAGATCCAGATCCACCCAGACAGCCGTTGTGCTCCACAGATCTGTCTCACCAAGACCGGAGCTCTCCGTCACATCTTCAAAGGTGCCATCACCCAGATTATGGAGCAGCTGATTCCGACCGACATTGGAAACAAACAGATCCAGGTAGCCATCATTATCATAGTCACCAACCGACACGCATTGGCTATGAGCCTGATCGGGATTAAGAAAATGCTGCGTGATTTTTTGAAACTGACCACCTTCAACCTGTCGATAGAGTTGATCCCCCTCGGGATGAGGAATCTCCTGCTGTGGATTCCCCCCCTGCACAAAAAAAAGATCCAGCGCTCCATCCAGATTGTAATCCAGCCAGCCGACACCACCTCCCGTCGCTTCGGTCATCAGCCGCTGACCGAACGCTCCCGTATCGTACACGAATTCAATCCCGCGCTGTTCAGCCTGATCTTCAAATGCAGGAGCCATCACCAGCTCTTCAGCAGACTTCGGCTCCTCATTGTGAATATCAGCCTGATTAACTTGAGTGGGCGTGCTGGGGTTGAGATGCTTGTCTGAATCGGTTTTCCCCTCTTCCACTGGATCGCTGGAATCGGAAGACGGCTGGCAGCCAAGTCCGCTGAGTACCAGCACCAGACCAATGAGCAGAATGCGTAAGGGTGTGGCCATTTTTTCCTCCGCTCCACGTACTTCAGTCAGCATGAAACTTCCAGCATTGAAACAAAAAAGGTCCCCAATGTGAATTGGGGACCAGGTTCGTTTCAAACGAGAATCTTCATGTCAGCTTAGAATTCGCCAACAACTTCGCCAGCAGCACGTGTTGCTAGTGCTTTCTGAATTCCAGCATCAAGATTTTCTGAGATGAACCGGACAGAACCATCAGCCAGAGCACACTGTGCCCCACCTTTGTGAATACTGCTGAACGATTCACAGCGGCAGTCATCTGGACCGTTACCACCAGGGATGGCAACCACGTCACCGTTAATCGCTTTCACGAGACTGTCGATCGATCCCTGAGGACTGAACCAGCCACCACCTTTGTTGATTTCACCCGGGAATTTGAGCGAATCCTTGTAGTGATGGTTTTCGAACACAGCGATGGTGTTGGAAGTACCGTCAGCGAAATCACGCATTTTGGTGGTACCACTGAACCAGAACATACCACCGAAGCGGCCCATCCCGTCGTTGATACCGGTGTTCCCTTTGTCGATGTCATTTCCATCGATGGCGTTATCGGCATCCACCCAGGGAGAGTTTGGAAGACGAATGTCGCCACAGTCTTTCCAGCCTGTCCAGACATAACCCATGCTACCGGAGTAGTCACTACGGGCTATATCGGCATCACGACCATTGCCGTGCCAGCCGTTGCGATCATAGAGCATCGCTCCTCGGAACACTTTGGGCTGCGGGTTACTGGGGCACATCAGAGTCGGGATAATCTGGGCTCGGGCAGCCTGGGCAGCAGCATTGTCCAGAGCATTTAAAGTCCCAATAGTCGTGAAGTCCAGAGTATCATACAGAGCAGCCTGTTCCAGGAACGGCAGGCTCATTGTGTACCAGGACACAGATGTGAGGCTCGCCATGGAACCGGTACGGTCAGCCACGTTATTCAGTGGGAAAGTACCATGTGTGTCATGGTAGTTATGCAACGCCAACCCGATCTGTTTCAGGTTGTTTTTACAGGCCGAACGGCGGGCAGCTTCGCGTGCCTGCTGAACAGCGGGCAGTAAAAGTGCGACCAGAATGGCAATGATCGCAATGACAACGAGTAGCTCAATCAGCGTAAACGCTTTTCGGAGCCGGGACAACACAGGCATGGCTTTCCTCCTTCAGAGACAGTGGAAAAGAATGGATAAACGAATTGCAGCGGCACTCTGCACTGGTGAATTGCAGTAGAACAGTTATGGAAAAATGATGCTGGCAACCCTTTGGCTGCCTTTGCCTACGGATTTACCCGCAGGGTTATCTGATAAATTTTTACTTCAAGAACAACTATCGATGTTCATATTGTCGTCTTGCCACCCCAGTGGTCTGTATCGTCCATGTAAACTGGAAAACAGAATCACTTCAGGCCTGAGACATCAGGTCAGTCTAGAACTCTCCGACCACTTCACCAGCAGCTCTTGTCGCGAGTGCTTTCTGGATACCGGAATCGAGATTCTCAGAGATAAATCGGACGGACCCATCAGCCAGAACACACTGTGCTCCACCTTTATGTACACTGCTGAATGAAGAGCAGCGACAGTCATCAGGTCCATTTCCGCCTGGAATCGCGGTCACGTCTCCGTTGATCGCCTTCACCAGACTGTCAATAGAGCCCTCAGGACTGAACCAGCCTCCATCCATGTTGATTTCGCCTGGGAATTTGATGGAATCTTTCCAGTGGTGGTTTTCAAAGACTGCGATCGTATTGGAAGTTCCATCCGCGATATCCCGCATTTTGACAGATCCACTGAACCAGAACACGCCACCAAAACGCCCCATCCCATCATTAATACCAGTATTCCCCTTGTCGATGTCGTTGCCATCGATGGCGTTATCGGAGTCGACCCAGGGAGAGTTTGGCAGACGAATGTCGCCGCAGTCCTTCCAGCCTGTCCAGACATACCCCATGCTACCGGAGTAGTCGCTACGGGCCAGTCGTGCATTACGCTGGTTAGCAGACCAGCCATTGTGATCGTGAGTAAGATTCCCATCAAACAGCTTGGGCTGCGGATTACTGGGGCACATCAGAGTTGGAATGATCTGAACTCGGGCAGCACGGGCTGCAGCATTGTCCAGAGCGTTCCGGTTGGTAGAACCACCCTGTTCATTGAGAGTGATGAAGTCAATGGTATCGTATAGCGCAGCCTGTTCGAGGAACGGCAAGCTCATCGTGATCCACGAAGTAGCAGTCAGATTGGACATGGAACCGATACGATCCACCATGTTATTGAGAGGGAATGTTCCATGTGTGTCATGGTAGTTATGCAGCGCCAAGCCGATCTGTTTCAGGTTGTTTTTGCAGGCTGAACGGCGGGCAGCTTCACGAGCCTGTTGAACAGCAGGCAGCAGAAGCGCAACCAGAATGGCAATGATTGCAATGACAACGAGCAGTTCGATGAGCGTGAATGCTCTTCTCAACCGGGACGATACCAGCATGGCTTACTCCCTAAATGATTTTGAACAAGAATGAAATGGAATACAGTGTGGGGAGACTTTTATGAGTAAAACCCAATTTTTCTGTTACGGAATATCAATGTTGGCTACGTTTTCGCCACCCTTGGATACGGTAATGCCTGCTTCTGTGGTATCAGCCGTGGTGTAGGTTTTTGGGATCACTTCTGTCGACTCAGCTTTAGGTGCTTTGCCGCTTGAATAGTCTGCTTCAACCATGGTGGATTCAGGAGTCAGGACGATTTTGTAGTCTCCCTCCGGTGCACCTTTTTCGCCCCCGGGAGCAGTAATTTCAAAAGTCCCATCAGGACCGGTCCGACCAACAAGCAGGGGAGCAGAGGTACTTGTTCGTGGCACCAGATTCACTTTAATGTCGGCGAGCGGTGCTCCCCCTTTTGTCACTTTTCCGGTGACAGGGTACAGAACCAGCTTGTCTTCACCGCCACCGCATCCAACCAGGAACAGAGAGGTGAACAAAATCGACAGAACAAATGAACATTTTTTCATTTTTTGATGGTTTCTCGAATAGAATAATTCTGTGAGAAATGAGGAAATTCTGTGGCCTCGGTGCCAGTTTATCCTCTTCAATTCATAAGGGTAAATACCTACGCATGTGTAATCAAGAGAGTCCTGTTGAGATTTTGATCCTTTCTCTTGAGATATTTAACAAAAAACAAGCTTTAGACATGTATTCCTGAGTACCGTTTCACCTTATTGAGATATCTTGTCAGAAATTTAACTGTTTCATCCCCTCTTTCTCGGCATTAAAGCAGGTGTAACTACTGATGGATTACACAAAATAGTGCTGATTGTACGAGAGAAGAAATAATCGTAAATTCGCACAAATCAACAGGGAAAATATCACAAATCAAGCAATTCGGTGAGTAGACGTGATCACACTTATTCAGATGTGTTTTATGCCTGAAATATCTTTGACCGCTCCCTTACCAAACCAATCATTTGACCATTTTTTACGATCTCCCCCGATACGATTCACAGTTCCCCTCCGTATCCCGGTGCCTGTATACTCACCACACACAGTCACACTGGCACCAGATGTGATCTTTGTCAGGGGAATTTCAAAATGAGGCAGGTTCGTACTTTTTCTGTCATTTTGCTGCTGCTGATCTCTTGTAGGACTGCCTGGGCGGAAGCGGTTTCCTCAGCGAAGCTGGCGGAAGATCTCCTGCCTTTGCTGAACTGCCTGACCGGTCAGTGCCAGGATTTCACGATGTCAGCTGCCATCCAGGCACCGATCGATGGAAAACTGCAGCAGGTTGATCTGAAGCTGCAGGTGCGTGGCAATGGGGACTATCACCTTTCGGCCAGTCACCAGGATTACTCGTTTCTGCTCAACCGCACAGCCAAGACCACCACATTTGCACTGCCCCATCATCGAAAAGCATTTGTCGGCACCGGCGAAACAGATCCTCGCGATCACCTGGCTGCCAAAGGGATGATGGCTCGTTTGCTGATGGCTGACACTTCTGTCGGCTTGTACTTTCCAGTTCTGTTGCTGGGAGCGGAAAACATTGCATCACTGGTCACTTCCAGGATTAAAACTGAATTCCTCACTACTGAGAGTGCCTGGAGATTCGATGACAAAATTACTGCCCGCTTCAATTCAACTGGGGGATCGAAAGAGAAACTTCCTGCAGGAATTCAAATTGACTTCAGTGTGCTGGAGCAGGATTCCGAGCCGCTGGAGTGGAATTTGTCTGATGACTTTGAAGTGGTTGAACTGGAACGCAGGGAACTGGAACAGCACTTGAGCCGGGGAATCCGACGGGTGCTGGAAATCCTCGCTCCATCTGGTCAGTTGAAGCAGCCGCGTGAGAAACCCGCCGTGGTCGAGCATGGTGAACTCCGCTGGATTGAAGGACAACGGGTTGCACTGCTTTCAGGAACTCCTGAGGAAGTAGGAACTGCTCACGCTCAACTGCTGCGACGTGAAGCAATCAAGACCATTGATTCAGTGCTGTATGCATTTGGAACCATCAATACCATTCGCACAGGTCGCTGGTTCAAGGAAGATCTGCAGGAGGCTTATGCACGACTTTCACCGCACATTCCCGAGGACCACAAACGGGAAACCGTCGCGATGGCGAAAACTCTTGGGATTGATATCGAAGTGGCTGAAGCGTTGAATGTGTTCCCGGAACTGTTTCACTGCTCGGGCTTCGCGGTGTTTGGCAGTGCGACGGCCGATGGAACGCTCTATCACGGGCGAGTGCTGGACTACATGACAACAATCGGACTGCAGGACGGAGCGACAACCTTCGTGATTTCAATCGATGGCAAGCAGCCGTTCATCAATGTCGGCTACGCTGGCTTTATCGGTAGTGTCACAGGTATGAATGCTGTTGGAATTTCTCTGGGTGAAATGGGAGGCCGCGGTGAAGGACAATGGGACGGAGCCCCGATGGCCACGCTGATGCGGCGAGCCCTGGAGGAATGCACTTCACTCCATGAAGTAATGACGCTCTGGAAAACCAGCCCACGGACCTGCGAATATTATTATGTCTTTGCAGATGGCAAAACCAACGAAGCAGTTGGTGTGGCCGCAACACCAGAGACAATCGAATTCATCTTACCTGGACAGGAACACGAGCGACTCGGTCCAGGAATTCCAGATGCGGTTGTCCTCTCCGCAGGAAGTCGACTGGAAACCCTGCGAAGTCGAGTTCAGGAGTGTCATGGAAATATAGATGAACAAACTGCGATCTGGCTGATGAGCAGACCCGTTGCCATGCAGTCAAACCTGCATAACGCACTGTTCGTGCCACAGAAGGGTATCGTGTATGTTGCAAACGCCTCACACGATGCCCCGGCTGCTGAACAGCCTTATGTCCGACTCGATCTCAAGGAACTGCTCGAATCCATGAAGGCCCGTTCTGCTGCCTCAGCCGTGGAGGCGGAATAACTCCTCCAGAGACAGTGAATCTGCTGACAAAGCCTGGCAACCGTCGGTTATTTGAGTTCCTGGAATGTCTTGGACAAAAATTCGCGGGCGGATCTGGCCTCTGAATTTTCCTCTTCAGCATTGAGAGCGTTCTTTTCCTGCTCGTCTTCCTGCATATTAAACAATCGTCCGTCGTTATAGAGTTTCCAGTCGGCTGTTCTGACCCAACGGAGTCCACTGCTGTTGCCATCCGGTTCCACACCTCCCGGTTTGGGGAGAACTGATTCCTCCGCATAAGCCCAGGTACGAGTCGATTTGCCAGTGCCGAGCAGGCGGGGAGCAAAGCTGACTCCATCAATAGCCCGATCTTCGGGAAGCCTGCTGCTGGTCAACTCGGCAAATGTGGGGAGGTAATCACTCATATCGACCAGATCGTCGACGACCTGACCTCCCCGGATTTTTCCTGGCCAGTTCACAATCAGAGGGACATTGGTTCCATCATCCGTCAACTTCTTCTTGCCTCCCGGAATCAGTCGACCATTCTGCCTGGAGACAATTGACTCTCTGAGCAGATCTTTTCCCTGGGCTTCGATGATGATTTCAGGTGGCGTTCCGTTATCGGCGGTGAAGATCACTATCGTCTTTTCCCGCAGCTTGAGTGCTTCCAGTGCGGCAATCAGGCGTCCAATGGCCCGATCCATTTCCTGCACCATCTCGGGATAGCTGTCATAACGTCCCAGCGGACCGTGCGGGACCGGAGGATCCAGGTCATCGGTGACTTCATGGCAAACTGCCATTGAGTAATAAGCAAAAAAAGGCTGATCCTGATTGGCCTTCATAAACTCAATCAAGCCACGAATATAGAGATCCGGCCCATAGTGGCCCAGAGTATCTTCGCGAACTTTCCCATCATGATAGATCATCGGTTCATAATATCGGGGCCCCTCATGCCAGCCGAACAGATCAAAATGCTCGAACCCCATTCGATGTGGATGCTGTGAATCATCTCCCAGCAGGCAGAGTTGCCACTTCCCGGCGATATATGTGGAGTAACCCGATTCGGCGATCAGGTTCGCCCAGGTATGAGGTTCTTCGGCCCTGGGGAAATCTCCCCAGGTGACCTTCCCATGGCGAAAGGGATACTTTCCGGTCATCAATGTCAGCCGGGTAGGATGACAAACAGGCATGCTGAAACCGTTCAGGAACTTCATCCCCGTCCTGGCCAGTTCGTCCAGATGAGGCGTCTCATAGGACTGCCCTCCATAACAGCCAAGCACCTCCTGCCCCACATCGTCTGCCAGGACAAACAGGATATTGGGGCGGTCATCCTGGGAAAATGCCGTGCTGGAAACAAACAAAACGGAGCAGAGAATCAAAAGGAAGTAGCGCGACATCAATTCTCTTCCGGTGAAAGTCCAGGTTGCCGCAATGGACTGATCCATGCGATCATCCTGGATGCGGACGCGAGTTCGCAAGGTTAATTCTGATTGGGGATTTGTGATTCGGCTCTCGTCCGATAGAGAAACGCATCAGAGGTCATCAGCGATGTGAGGAGTGCGTTCATGCTGCCATTGCTGTTTCGATAAGCCTGATACGCCTCCTGGAGAACAGGAGCATCGTTGAGCGTTTCGTTACGGCCCATCCAGAACCGGAATGCATGGCGAACAAATACCTGCTCCGCACGCTGGCTTTCCGCCAGTTTTCGGATCAACTCCAGTGCATTGCTGACTTGACCATCCAGTTCAGGATCTCCCGAATCAATAATCTCACCGGTCGTATCGACTGGTCGGTCGAGTTCTGTTTCCCGAAACAAACCAGCGTGGTTGTACATTTCAAATGGCAACCCCAGCGGATCCATTTTTCTGTGGCAGGTCCAGCAATAGGATTCTCTGGTGACACGCATCCGCTCACGCAGAGTGTTCTTGGGTTCGTCCGGCAGCATCGCGTCGACAGTAATTGGGACATCAGGAATGCCGCCACCCAGCAGACGCTCCCGAATCCAGCGGCCGCGCCGGATGGCATGATTATCCATGGCATCGGAATGGGAAACGAGCCAGCTGGGATGAGTCAAAATTCCCAATCGCTGGTCTTCTGGTACATTCGCCAGGATCCGTTCAGCCTGCATTGAGCCGCTGCCAAAACTGCGCCGACTGACACGGGCATAGATTTTCGGCCCGGACAAGTCAACTTCAGCCACCTGATGATTGATGTTCTCCCGTTTCGGTTTTTTCAGAGCAGCGGGAAGTTCTTTGCCCGTATTGTCTTTCAACCAGGCTTCACGTTCAGCTTCGGCGAGCCTCTCGGCTTCTTTCGCTGCCGCAACCGATGTGGCAACTTCCTCCCGGGAACGTTGCTTGCCGAAATAGGAATTGTCCTGCTTTGTGGCAACCACCTGAGTAGTCGTGAGTAATTGCCTGAGAACATCCTGGTCTTTCCGCAGAATGAGTTCGATCAGGCGTTCGGTACTGGCGGTAGCGTCAAACATGGCTCGGTAGTGAGCCGTCCCTCTGGTCTCAACACC
>JAGQQT010000013.1 GCA_020426065.1 Planctomycetaceae bacterium
CCCGATCCAGCTCTTCCTGGCCTAACAGAACACGGCAGAGGGTTGATTTCCCGGCCCCGTTGCGGCCGATGAAACCAACCTTCTCATTCGATTTGAGCGCGACACAGGCGTGGTCGAGCAGTTCCTGCGATCCGTAACTTTTACACGCATCCTGAAGTTGAAGAAGCACTGCCATCGGAAAAACAGCCTGAGAACCTGTCAAAGTCAAGAGTACGAATTAGGTGGCGCCAGTTTCACCAGTGAAAACCCCGGAAGCCCGGGACTGTTAGTGGCCTTCGTCGGCGTGAGGTCCCATCTGGGTGATCAGGTAATTCTGGATCCCGACCTTCTCAATCAACTCCAGTTGAGATTCGAGCCAGTCAACATGACCTTCCGATTCCACCAGAATCTTTTCCAGCAGATCACGGGTGCCAAAATCATCCTCTTCGAAGCAGACCTTGATCCCCGCTCGATAAGTCTCGACACCCTTGGTTTCGAGGGCCAGGTCATATTCGAACTGGGATTTGACATCATCGCCAACGCGGATCACATCGTAGCGAGCGATTTCCGGCACACCTTCCAGAAACAGAATCCGGTCGATGAGCAGTTCGGCATGCTTCATCTCGCCCATGGATTCTTCGTAATGCTTGTCTCCCAGGATGTGCAGTGCCCAGTTGTGGCACATTTTTGCCTGGCAGAAATACTGGTTGATCGCGGTCAGTTCAATCGTCAGACCGGCATTCAACGCTTCAATAACTCGTGGCTTACCCTTCATCTCTCACTCCTTCTTTGTGAAATCAATACGCAAATTGTAGTCGATTGAAAGCGGGAGTCCAACGCAGGCCCGGCGGACCCATGCAGCCAGATGGATCGACTCTGCCCGATTTCAGCGTTTTTTGGCCATCTCGATCGCTTCTGCGTCCAGTCGATCCATTTCTGCCTGGATGCGAGCGGTCCATTCGTCGAGTTCTTCCCGCGATGCGGACTCGGGAATCTGCATGACTGGTCCCGTGAACGCATAAACGGTCGTAAACGGCATGGGGATTTCGAGATTCGTCCAACCGGTTCCAATCGACCAGAAACTCCGGTAACGGAACGCTGTCGGCACCACGCCCTTGCCGGTTTTGGCAGCCAGGAATGCACAGCCGGTTTTCATTTCCCGGCGCGGACCACGCGGGCCATCGGGAGTGAGGACGAGATGATGCCGGGCTCCTTCTTTCACCAGAAACCGGACGGCAGCCGTTCCTCCGGCTGAAGTGGACCCGCGAGCGGAGCCAATGCCGAGTGCGTCCATCGCATTGGCAAGGAATGTTCCATCACGATGACCACCCACCAGCGCCATCGTTGCCGGTTGCCGTCCAATAAACAGCGGGGCCAGCAGCGAATCATGCCACACACAATACGTGTAAGTCTGTTCGCCGGGCGGGATGTAAGGGTTGGTGGACGGTTCGACAAAGATCAACCGTTTGCGGATCGTCAGAAACAGCAGCCGAAACAGGATGACAGCACCCCAGGCGGCAACAGGTTCCAGCCAGCGGCTGCGAATTCTCAAGGAGCTAGCTTCCAGACAGATTATGAGATGCGGCGGCCAACCAAGGCTGCCTGAGTCGGGATGCTAGCGAATTCAACCAGACGGAGCGAGAGCAGAGTTTACCAGTATTTCTCGAAGTGAATATTCCCCGGAGTGTGAGCGTGCTGGAGCTGGAAGCCCTGCCCAACCAGCAGTTCAATCATCCCCTTCTTCTCTGGAAATTCGTGCGTGCCATCGGCGAGTCGTTGCGGCACACCAATCATGTCCGGGTTTCCACACAGAAAGACATGAGTCCGCTGCGGATCCGGTCTCCACCCGAAGTCGGCTTCGAATTGATGGCTGCCAAACACATCCTGAATGTATTGCTTGCCGACATACCCTGGATGTGCAGGATCCAGATTCTCCGGTTCCCGGGTTGTGTACACGTGATACTGATAATTCGAGTAGGTCTCGGACAGGATGTGCTGCTCTTTCAGATAGCCCGCATCCGACCGCTCCCGCACGCAGGTCAGAGAGGCAATTCGGCCCTGATGATTGCGTCCTAACAGTTCCGCTGCCATGGCATTATGAGGAGCTTCCCCGGTGCCGGTTGCGACAAAAATCACATCATCTTCGGGTTGGACCGGGTCAAGAGTGTAATGCCCCACAATATGATGACTCATGTGCAGTCGATCTCCTTCCCGGAGAGCAAACAACCGCGGTGTGAGTGGGGGGCGCTTGGGAATTTCCTCGTCCGAGCGCGGAACGAGGGTAATGTAAAACTCGAGATAGGGGTAACTGTCACACGGGGCCAGAGTACCCTGGGCATCCAGCAGCGGACAGGAAATGGAATAGGCCCGCTTGATCAACCGGCGGGAAAGAGCCTCCTCGGCAATCCGAGAGGGACCATCCATCCGCCGTTCCCAGCCCCCCAGCGCCAGAATCGTATACTGGCCGGGAGAGTAAGTCAGCCTGCCATCATCCGCCTGAACCCGGACCCGCATCAGCATTTCGTGGATAAAATCGAGCTGAATGATACTGGCGTTGTAGTGCTCCTGACGCAGGGCTTCCAGGTCGGAATCAGATTGTGGCTGGATGAGCGGCGAGGTCGACATGCGACAGACCATCCTGAAGGAGGGAGTGGTTATCGGAAAGGATCGGAATTGATCGATATTTGGCCAAGTATACTCCCAGTTTGCGAGGCATCAAAGATGAGTTATGTAAGGAAAGCGAAATTCAAGCAGAAATTATGACGAAATCGGTAAGACCAGTCCTGATCGGAAGACACTTCCCATTTTCTCCTCGCTCCATACAATCATGACACGGTGTCCTGATTCCCCAGAAGGATCAGGGACCCAGCTGCTCGAAATTGAAACCCCCTCCCCTGAGGAAAGCGAGGTTTCTGATCTCATCCTCTCCTGAAACGATTCCCGTTCGTCGCCTCACACCCGGCAGGGTATTCCTGCGCGGCCTGGCGATCATCCTTCCGACCGTACTTACGCTCGTCATCCTGCTGTGGCTGTCGAGTCTGCTTTATCGCTACATCATCGTTCCCACCAACACCCTGGTGAAATTCGTCGCTTCCCAGGTTGTCGATCTGTCTCACCCCACAACGGGACTGTACACGCTCTCAGGTGGGCCTGCTCTCCCTTATTGTGGTACGGAGTATCGAATCAATGCGACGACCCGGGATCGGTATCTGAATCAGCTCCGCGTTTTGCGGGAATCGGGAGCCCGACCCATTGCCGAAGAGGATCGGGTTGACGCACTGGATCTGGACGGCGTCTTCGTTGTGGTTGGCCAGGCGGCATTTTTGTACGAAGACTATGTGCTGGTTGCCCGAAACACACCAGTGGGGCAGATGCCCCGTTCCCGCATCGGTTTCAATATGGAGCTGATTGCCGAGAAGCATTTTCCCGGTCTGCTCCCGCTCAGCACCATCGCCATCCTGCTGATTATTCTGCTCATCTACGTGATTGGCCGGGTGGTCACCATCCGGGTCGGGAGCTGGATCGTCCACAAGTTTGAATCGCTCATCATCAGCAGTCTGCCGGTGGTCCGGAATGTTTATGGCTCCGTCAAACAGGTCACAGATTTTCTGTTTTCCGAAAACCAGATTGAAGTCCGCAAGGTGGTGGCCTTTGAGTATCCCCGCAAGGGAGTCTGGTCACTGGGATTTGTAACCGGAGACAGTCTGCTCGATATCTCCGCCGATGCGGGCGAACCATGTGTGTCCATCCTGGTACCGACTTCACCGATGCCGATGACCGGTTACACGATGTCCGTCCCGAAGAGTGAAATCATCGATTTGAACCTGACGGTCGATCAGGCATTTCAATACATCGTCTCGTGTGGTGTGCTCGTTCCCCCGCCGCAGCGTTTCACACCGGATCGACTCCAGCAGCGTCTGCAAAAAAAGCTGAGCGACATTGCGGAGAGTAAAAATCGGGAAGCAGAAGGTACCGAAGACTGAACCTACTTCCCATCAGTGGCTCGCAGCACAAAACTGCTTTAAATCATAAATTCCACGGATGGTTATGATTTTTTGGGCCGAAAGCTGGTCATTCGCTCGGGGTTGGTTTCCCAGTAGGGACCATCGATCAGATCAATGCAGTAAGGAATGGCGGGGAAGATCGCATCGAGACATTGAGCGATCGCTTTGGGCTGTCCCGGCAGATTGACGATGAGGCTGTTCCCGCGGATACCCGCTGTCTGGCGCGACAGAATGGCAGTGGGAACGTACTGCAGAGAGATGGTTCGCATCAGCTCACCGAAACCGGGCATCATTTTCTGGCAGACGGCTTCGGTGGCTTCAGGTGTGATGTCTCGGGCGGCAGGTCCGGTGCCGCCAGTGGTGATGATCAGGCTGCAGAGTTCTTCATCAGCCAGACGCATCAGGGTGGTTTCAATCAGAGACTGCTCATCGGCAATAATCACCGAGCGGGCTTCGAAAGGAGTCAGCAGGACCTGCTGCAGGTAATCGCGGATGGCAGGTCCACCCCGATCTTCATAATCACCCCGGCTGGCACGATCCGAAACCGTGACGACTCCAATCCGATGAAGTTTCCGGCTGGTGTCATCCGCAGTCATGGCTTTTCCTTAGGAACATCATCCTCAGGTTGATCAGGTTCGGGAAGAGTGGGTTGCTCCGGAGTCGGTTTCGGTTTTGCCATCATGGTCAGCAGTTCGGCAAAGCGGGGCATATCCCGCAGGACAAGCAGATCCGGATCGTTGCGAGCCCATTCGGCATCAGTGTACCCGAGTTGAATGCTCTTCTCGATTTCTGCAAAGGCGGCATTCACCAGTTCATTGATGCGTTCCGCATCCCCGTTTTTGCGTGTCAGATATTGCACGGCCCGGGCATACGTGCAGGCCGCATTGTAGCTGAAGATCTGGTCTTCTCCGTGCTGCTTGCGCCATTTCTCCAGCAGCGCGACCGCTTCATCAATCTGTCCGCGACTGGCCATCGCCATTGCCGAGCCGGTCAGGGCATTGAGTGATTCCGGATTCAATTCAAGCGCCTTGCGGAAATCGGCATCAGCCAGTTCAAACCGCTCAAGCATCCAGTAAACATGGCCTCGTTGTGAGTACCACTGTTCCGCATCGGGAGCCTGGGCAATCGCTTTTTCGAAAAAGGGAAGCGACTCTTCAAAGCGGGACAGCGTGCTGAGTATTCGTCCGACGGTCCCCTGGGCTTCGGGCCACTGGGCATCGATATCAATCAGCTTGCGGTAGTCTGCCAGGGCAGCTTCGGTGTTATGGATTCGCTGGTAGGCCTGCCCGCGTCCTTCCAGGGCACGCGGGAAATCAGGAATGTAATCCAGGGCCAGGGTAAATTGCTTGATTGCCAGGTCGGTGTTTCCGGTCTGCATTTTTGACTGCGCAGTCTGGGTCATGTGATTCACCGGGGAGCGGTTATACATGTTGTTCAGCGCATTGATGGCCTGCTCCTTGATGGGGCTCTCACTGTTGTCCCGAACATGAATCAGGAACTTCTGCGTGGCCGAGGAAGAAGTGGTTCCGATTGTGGACAACAGCGATCCCCGGAGCGGGCTATCCTCGGGAAGATGCTCATACATCGAGATCATCGCCTCAATCGACCGGGGATGATGACTCGCCTGAAACAGGTTGATGAGAGTGCCGATGGAAGACTGGTCCCCTTTGGAAGTCGCCTGATCTGCAAAGTCCATCAGTTGAACCATGTCGATATTGGCCACCGCTCGAAGTGCCATCGACTGCTCGTTGGCATTCAGGTTCGGATAGATTTTCAGCAGAGGCTCCACCAGTCTCACACCACTGATCTGCCGCAAAGAGTCAATCAGCTGGCTTCGATCGACATCGGGTGTATTCAGGCAGGAAATCAGGCGCGGAATGGCTTCCTGAACCTGAAATCGGGTCAGGATTTCCAGGGAAATTGCCGTGGGGAATTCCTGTGCGATCTGATTGAGACAAAACTGAATCGCCAGCTGATGGGAGGCTTCATCTGGGAGTTCACTCAACAGACGCAGGATGGAAACCTGAACCTCGGTATTGGTTTCCTGTTCCAGCCGCTGGGCCAGCAATCCGGGAAAGCCGGGGTGTCCAACAACATTCAGTGCCTGCAGAACTTCCAGTCGGAGTTCGGAATTCTCGTGACTGGCAAACGCATAGAGTGTGTCCGCCCATTCCTTGCGGGGGACGCGGGCCATGGTCCGGACAATCAGCATCTGCCGCTCCGGCTCTTCCTGCAGCAGTTTCAGCAGGGCCAGATGATGTCCTGGAAACCGGGAACTGGCCAGACTGTCGATTGCAAAAGTAGCCAACTGCTCATCATCACTGATTGCCAGAGTATGCAGCCGCGCCAAAGATTCTTCACTCGGAAACTCTCTCAGGGCACGGGTTGCCGCCACCCGGAGCGCAGCATCTTCAGATTCATCCAGAATCTGAACCAGGTCCGGCCAGACTTCATCCTGCAGGCGAATCGCTCCAAACGCCAGGGCCGCCGCCCGGGAAAGAGGATGCCCTTTTCGAACTTCATGCAGCAGATCTTTGAGGGAAACCGCATCATAAATTCCATTGCAGGCCGCCACGTAGGCATCCGCCAGATTCTGATGAACGCTGGGCGAACTGTAACCCCCTTTGAACTGGGAATTGAAAACCACGTGGACATCGCCAATCAGCGGTGGAGGCAAGGGAAATTCCGTGGGACTGTTCTGATTCCGCTGGGCCATGATGGTGGCATTCACAAACCACTGCCCCAGGTGCATGCTGAATGCAGGTGCATCTTCATCAAACTGGATAATCATCCGAATGACATCCTGGTTGGTCAGCAGCACCATTTCATCAACAATTCCACCCAGGTTGATCGGATCGACTTCCCCCGCAATATGGCCGATCGCAATCAAACCATGAGGCCCCAGTGTTTCCGTAGTCCACTTCAGTTGAATCATGGATTGCTGGTTCAATGGAAAGCGGTGGGCCTGCTGGCCGATTTTCCAGTTCAACTCCAGTTCCGGCACATTCGCTCCCGCATCAATGCCGTTATACACCAGCCAGCAGGAAGCAACCTGGCCGGGAGGAGCAATCAACTCCTCCGCGACTTCCAGCTCAGTCAGACTGTGGTGCTGGTCCTGATACCGGAATGAAGCAAAGCCCAGTTTGTCTTTCTCGGCAGTGACGGGATACTCCCGGCCATCTGCTTTCAGGAGGATGTCGGCCGGCTTGAGGCGGAGTTCCTGCTCAGACTTGTTGATGACAACAAACCGTCCCAGCAGGAACCGGATCTGATTCTGCCCATTACTGTACTGTGCGAAATAAGCAGCGTCGAAATAGAACGCGAGTCGGTCATCTTCAAACGAATACAGTTCGAGGCCGGGAAGCCGGCGGGCCTTCACTTCTTTTTCGAGTCCCTGGACCCGATCCAAATAACGCTTCAGGACCGCTTCATCGGCCGTTCCGGATGTGGGGGGGAACTGTTTCTCCAGTTCTTCATTAGCCGATACCGGCGCGCTGGCCAGCCACAGCAGGACAACCCACAACAACTGTAGAAACCACACACGTTTGAACAAGGTGTTTCCTCCAGAACAGTCCACGGTTGCGACAATCTTTGTGATTCGGATTGATCAAGGGATAAAGGCCACAACCCGGCGGGTGAATTAGTCTTCTAACCAGCCCTGGAGTTCAACCGGGCATCTACTTCGACAGAGGTTTATCCCGGTTCAGGAGCAGCGTCCAGCAACGGAACCCCGTGTCGGTGAGCCAGCGCCAGAGCGGTCCAGACTTTTCCATCCATCAACTTTCCTGATTCTACGTGTTTCTGGAGCCAGGAAGCAGCCTCCTTTTGTGGGATTTTATGAATTCGGATGGATTCATTGCCAATTCCGCCGCCTGCACCGACCTGTCTGCAGGCTCTGGCCAGGAACAGGGTGGTCACTTCATTGGTCAATCCTGCCGAAGAACAGAACGTCCCCAGAGACTCCAGTTGCTCGCTCGCATAGCCGGTTTCTTCTTCCAGTTCCCGTCCAGCCGCAATCTGGGCCAGCTCGTCGGGATCACCATCATCTCCCACCAGGCCAGCCGGTAACTCTATCACGGTCTGTCCCACCGGCGGTCGGAACTGCTCAACGAACAAAACCGATTCGTCCTCTGTAATGGCCAGGATCGCAACCGTTGTGGAAGAGTTGGTCCGCACCACGTATTCCCACCGGCCCAGGGTCTGCATCCCCAGAAACCGTCCCTGGTAAACCGTCTCTGGTTGCGTCTGATTTTCGGGCTCGGATTTATTCATGAAGAGAGTTCCAATCGAATCGTATGAGAAGTTCAATCAACTGAACCGATATTCCGCTCTGAAACAAGCCAATAAAAATTTCCAAGAAATCGACTTGAATCAATCCGGGTCACGCATATCAAACAGCAGACTCAGTGCACTGAAGCTGGCTTCGCGAGCCAGCACTGGCAAATGATGAATGATAACAATCCTCCCGAACAGGAAAATCTCTCATGAAGATGTTCTCAATCGCACTGGTCGCAACTGCTCTCTGCCTGGCACCTGCCGTCAATCACGCTGCTGAAAAGAAAGCCTGTCCAGCAGACGGTAAAAACATCGTAGCAACTGCAGTCGAGGCAGGTCAGTTCAATACATTGGTGGCTGCAGTGAAAGCAGCCGGACTGGTCGAGGCACTCTCAGGTGAAGGACCGCTCACGGTTTTCGCTCCAACGGATGAAGCCTTCTCGAAACTCCCTGAAGGAACTGTGGAAAGTCTTCTGCAGCCCGAAAATAAAGACAAACTGATTGCCATCCTCAAGTATCATGTTGTGGCTGGCAAGGTACTGGCCAGGGATGTGGTCAAGTTGAAATCTGCGGACACCCTGAACGGCAAGGCTGTTTCTATCGAAGCAGATGGTGGTGTGAAAATCGATCAGGCCAACGTTGTGAAAACTGACATCATGACCAGCAATGGCGTCATCCACGTCATCGATCAGGTCCTGATCCCGTAATCAATTCAGGATCAGAGTTTTTCTTAAGGCACGGGGATTTAGATTCCCGTGCCTTGTTGTTTGTTGAGTTTTTCAGGCGCTGGATTGAACCAGACGGATTGACTCATTAGAAAAGGAACGCACATTCCCGTTCCGATTTGTTGAGGAAACAATTGATCCGCAAATATCCAGCTGGCTCGATGCGGGAACTTCTCGTCGTGGCCATTCCCCTGATGGTCAGCTTCGGCTCGCAGTCGCTGATGAGCTTCGTCGACCGCATGTTCCTGACCTGGCATTCCGAAGCAGCGCTGGCTGCAACGATGCCTGCCAGCATGCTGAACTGGTCGGTTGTCAGCTTTGCGATGGGCGTTGCCAACTACGCGGGAACATTTGTGGCTCAATATGAAGGAGCGGAGCGGAAAGATCGCGTTGCCGCTGTTGTCTGGCAGTCTATCTGGCTGAGTGCTCTGTTTGGTGCTTTGCTGATTGTCTTCTCCTTTTCCGCTCCCCTGATTTTCCATCTGGCCAATCATCCTCACAAGGTTCAGGAGGCCGAGTGCGTTTACTTTGCCACACTCTGCCAGGGTGCACCGGCTGCTCTGCTCATGACGGCTCTGTCTGGATTTTTTTCAGGAAGAGGCGAAACAGGAGTGGTGATGTGGGTCAATCTGGCAGCGGTCGGAGTCAATGCGATCCTGGATTTCTGTCTCATCTTTGGAACACCCGCCACGCCACCGCTGGGGATTTGGGGTGCAGCACTCAGCACTGTGCTGGCCAACATTTTTGCCACGCTGCTGTTTGCTCTGCTCATCATCCGACGCTGCCGTCGGTCTCACTATCCCCTCTGGCAACAATTGAACCTGGATACGGAACTCTCCTGGCGCATGATCAAATTCGGCATCCCGATGGGAATGCAGATTTTTGTCGATATCTTTGGCTTTACCATGTTCCTGTTTTTTGTCGGCAAACTGGGAACCACAGAACTGGCCGCGACCAATCTGGCCTTTAACCTGAATTCACTGGCCTTCATTCCCATGCTCGGGCTGGGGACTGCGGTCATGACCCTGGTCGGGCGTCGAGTGGGAGAAGATCGTCCTTTACTCGCCCGTCAGACTGTGCGAAGGGCCATGATCCTGGGCACCACTTACATGGGTCTGTGGTGTATCGCCTATCTGGCCATCCCTGGCTGGCTGATTTTCCCGTTTAGAGCCTATGCGGATCCTGCCGAGTTTGCCCGGATTGAACAGATTGCCACATTGCTGATGCGGTTTGTTGCCATTTATGGCATGTTTGACGTCATGGGAATCGTCTATGGCTATGCCATCCGCGGGGCAGGGGACGCTCTGTTTCCGTTTCTTTATTTTGCAGCCGCCAGTCTCTTTGGACTGGTGCTGCCGGCTGCTGTAGTCTGGCAATATCTGGATCGCAGCCTGCTCTCCATGTGGACGATTGTGACTGGCTACATCATGCTGGTTGGTTTCGGGATGGCCTTCCGCTACTACTCCGGTGCCTGGCAGAAGATGTCGGTGTTCGAAGCAGATCTGCAGTCGAACGAATAAGATTTCTCCCGAAACCGCCGGATGTGCCCAAAAAGTTCTGACGGGAACACCTTCTCGGATTTAGGGTCAGCAGCTAAACTCTGTGATCATAGTGCCCTGTCAGGGCTTAAATTTGGGATCACTATTTTCGTAAACCGCTCCGTTGTCGCTCATTAGATATTAATCGATCCCACATCAAGGATTGACGCTGCACTTCGTGTTTTCAATTTAAACTGCCTGCCAGAAGGTTGTATCCACCGTGCGATTTCCTGCCCAATTTTTTCCGCGGTCTGCCCGAGTGATTCTGCTGGGACTGACTTTGCCGTTTCTCAGCCAGGTTTCTCTCCACGCAGCCGAACCGGCCCCCCTGAAACTCCCGCCCGGATTTGAAGCCACCATCTATGCCTCGCATGATCTGGCTGGCAGCGTTCAAGCCATGACCGTGAACAGTCGCGGCGAGATTCTCGTCTCCGCTCCTGGATATATTCGTACCCTCATCGATGAAAACGCCGATGGCGTGGCCGACCGCTTCCAGGATTTCACTACAGACCTCCCTGCCGGTGTTCAGGGAATGTGTTGTGATGGTCCTCATGTGTATTGCGTTGGAGGTGAAGGGATTCTGCGCTACACCGATGAAAATCAGGATGGGATAGCCGACGGTCCGCCCGAACTGATGTTCCGCTGCCGAACGGGGGGAGAACATTACACTCACGCCATCCGGAAAGGTCCGGATGGCTGGTGGTATGTCATTGCTGGAAACGAAACCAATCTCGATTTTACCAGTCTCAATGAAGAAAGCTCACCGGTTCGCAAACCCTCAGCAGGTGTCCTGATGCGGTTTCCACCAGATTTTCAACAGATGGAAGTTTTGTCGGACGGCTTACGCAACGCCTATGACTTTGACTGGAACGTCTCGGGTGATCCCTTCGTTTACGATAGTGATGGTGAGCGTGATATCTCCCTTCCCTGGTATCGTCCCACCCGGCTGTTTCATTCGCTGCCGGGGATGACCCATGGCTGGGTTTCCCGCAGCTGGAAAGCCCCTCACTATTTTCTCGACATGACCCCCACACTGGTCGAAGCCGGACGCGGGTCTCCCACCGGAGTGGTCTGCTATCGACACCATCAGTTTCCCGAAGAGTTCTATGATGCCACCTTCATTCTCGACTGGACCTATGGCCGGGTCATTGCCATAAAAACACAACCGCAGGGAGCAACCTGGGCCGCTCAGGCCCGCAACTTTGCCACCGGAGTCGGCTCCTACGGCTTCGCTCCCACCGATGCAGCTGTTGGCCCCGATGGTGCTCTATACATTTCGGTTGGGGGACGGGGAACTCAAGGGTCTGTTTTTCGCATTACTTACCAGACTCCCGCCACTTCTGCGGAAGCCCTGTCCACAGATCCTCTCGAACAGATCCTCAACTCTGCCCAGCCACTGGAGGCCTGGTCGAGAAAGCAGTGGGAACGACAGGCTCGTGAAACGGGTGAGGAAGCCATTCTGAAAGCGGCGTTGGACGAAAGCCGTTCCGTAGCCCAGCGGCGGCGGGCTATCGAAGTCCTGACCGAAATCTTTGAAGGACCCGATTTCGATTTCATGAAAGAAATCCATCGCGACCCCTCGGCTCAGCTCCGCGCCAGGGCTGTCTGGGCTTACGGACGTTCCACCAGCTCAAAACCTGATCCGGTCACCCTGCAGCCATTTCTAGTCGACCCGGACCCACAGGTCATCCGCAGTGGACTGGAAGCTCTGCTTTCCTGCCCGGCAGAATCACTGGTCGGTTACGAAAATGAAATCGCCAATGCGCTCTCCCATGAAGATCACTTCATCCAGTTTCTGGCGGTTCGTGTCGCCAGCCGGATGGCTGATGCCGGGTTCCGTCAGGTTGGCGAATCCGCCCGTAAGGCGGGCTGGAATGAGGCGATGCTGATGGCATATGCCTTTGTCGATCGCGGCTATGTCGGACATAAATATGCCTGGCATGATGTCGGAGCGGCCGCACTCAGCAAACTCCAGGATCCCCATGAACGACTGACTGCCGTCCTGCTCATCCAGCACGCCCTGGGAGGCTTTGGAGACAGTCCTGTCCATTCGGCGGTCTTTGATGGCTATCTCCCCCGGTTGCCTCTCGATCAGCCTGAGGACCTGCTGGCGGATCTGCGGTCTGTCGTCGAAGAGATTTATCCCACTGGCAATCAACGGCTCGACTGGGAACTGGCTCGGCTGATTGCCATGACTTCCCTCGACAGCCTTCCGCTGCTCGATCGACTCACTCAGCAACTCACCGAATCCAGTGATCCCGTCTCGGATATTCACCACCTGATTGTCTTGTCCACTGTGCCTACAAAACGATCTCCCGAACAGACCCAGGCCGCTGCAACCGCTCTGCTTTCGCTCCATCAGAAACTGCAGACAGCCAAGGCAGAAGTGGATCGCAACTGGGAACCACGGGTCAAGGAAATGTACCAGAAGCTCGTTGAGCACGATGCCGAACTGCCACGCGTCATCGTCAATCACAAACAGTTCGGACGGCCTGAACACAACATGTTTGTCGATGCCATGCAACCCGATGATCGCACCAGGGCGATTGCGATTTTTCTGGAGGGCGTTGAGGAAAAACAGGTTCAGCTCACTCCCGATCTGCTCAGACTGATTGGCGAACTGCCAGCCGACCGTGTGCTGGATCTGGCCAGAAAATCGGCCCACGATCCACTCCTCAACACCGCGGCAATTCCCATTCTGGCCGCAGCCAATCAGCCCCAGGATCATGAACTGATACGCGAAGCCCTGCGGGATCCGTTTGATTCCAGTCAGGACGTTTATCTGCAGGCGGTTTCCCAATGGGATGAATACAGCCTTGATGATCTCATCTCTTTGTATCCTCTGCTCGAACGGCTCTCTCGCGAGGAGAAGCAGGAAAAACTCTGGGAAAAGTCGCTCCGGGTCTTTGGAGAAGTTGCCAGATCACTCGTGACAAATGTGCCAGAAGTGGATGTCCCCGCCGACTTGATCAGTGCCATTGACCTGAATCGCTCCGATGTTGTCGAGGGCTGGTCGGAATGGATCGATCATAATTTTCCCGAAGTCTCTCTGCATGGCAACGCTGCAGACCCGAACACCACCACAGTTGACTGGCGTGCCCAGCTGCAGCAGGTGGACTGGACTGCCGGAGATACCCATCATGGGGAGCAGCTGTTTCAGACCCTCAAATGCGCTTTGTGTCACAACGGGCATATTGCCGTCGGGCCGAACCTCTCCGGTGTGACGTCCCGATTTTCTCGCGATAATCTTTTCGAAGCGATTTACGACCCGCATCGGGATGTCTCTTCCCGCTACCGCACCGAAGCCATCAGCACAGATGCCGGAAAAACGTTTACCGGGATTGTGATTTATGAATCGGTCGATGGTCTGCTGCTTCGCGATACTTCTCACCAGACTGTGCGGATCGAAGCCAGCCAGATCGAGTTTCGCAAACCACTCACCCTCTCGCTGATGCCCGCCAATCTGCTCAACGATTCCACACCCCAGGACCTGGCTGACCTGTACGCTTATCTGCAGACCCTCAGCGGTGCCAGCACATTCTGAGTTAGAGTCCGAATTGCCTGCAGATTCACAACCATCTGCTGTGCTGCTCCTCAGATGATCTCGCAGTGAAGTCGCTATGTGCAGCGGAAACTCCCGTCAGATCAAAGCCGTTTTCAGATTGCAAAAGGCTCTCTGCAGGGCAAAGTTTTTCAATTGCGATAGAAAATATCAGTCCACTCAGGTAGAGATAATTCTGGATATTCGTGCCCGGAAATCCCCAATTTTGTTACACCTAAGATGCTGGATTGGCAGGTTGTGAGGATGCCAGAGAATGCAGGGATGGCTCACTGCTGAAAATAAACTCCCTGTGATTCTGTAGAGAATTGCGTGGAATACTACCGAGGTACTCCCGGGTTGCGTTCTAGTCTTTTTGAAGAACGCCGCTCGTCTGTTGCTCTACTGCTGGCGTCACAACACAATAAAGAAAGATGACATCCATGCCATTTTCCCTCACCAGCAAGCGCACAAAAAACCAGCAGCACATGGAATCAATGGAAGCAGAGCTGCTACAGACCCGGGAATGCATGGAGCGTCTGGAAGCGAGCCTGCAAGCCGCACAGTCTGAAATCAATCGCCAGGGAGGTATCCTGGCAGCCCTGAATCGGTCCTTTGCCGTTATCGAATTCGAGCTGGATGGAACGATCATTTCCGCCAACGAGAATTTCGAAAAGACCATGGGCTACAAAGAAGAGGAAATTGTCGGCCAGCATCATCGGATGTTTGCTGAAGAGGAATACGCTCAGAGTGAAGACTACAAACAACTCTGGAAACGCCTGAAGAAAGGTGAATTCATCAGCGGAGAATTTCACCGGATCGCCAACGGCGGGCGGAACGTCTGGCTGCGAGCTTCCTACAATCCCATCTTTGATGAACAGGGACGTCCGATTCGAGTTGTGAAGTTCGCCATGGATGTCACCGATGACAAAATTCTGGCAGCAGATTACGAGTATCAGCTCAAAGCAGTCCGACGCACCCAAGCCGTCATTGAATTCGATACAGATGGGATCATTCTCGATGCCAACGAAAATTTCCTGAATGCCCTGGGGTATCGCCTCGATGATATTGTCGGCCAGCATCACAGAATGTTTGTGGAACGTGACTTCGCCCGCTCCGCAGAATATCAGGAATTCTGGCGAAAACTCCGTGATGGCAGATTTCACAGTGGACAATACAAACGGATCGCCAAGTCAGGTAATGAAATCTGGATTGAAGCATCATACAACCCGATTTTCGATCCCGCCGGTAACCTGGTGAAAGTTGTGAAGTTTGCTACTGATATCACCCAGGAAGTGGAAGCTCGACGTGAAGCTGCCCGAACTGCAGAAACGCTGGCCAGCAGTTTCACGGAAATGACTCAAACCATCAACGAGATTTCCCGCAACGTGACCAACGTGCGGCAGTTGTCTACTCACACTCAGGATACGGTTAATTCCACTTCAGCAACCATTTCGAATCTGAGTGATGCCAGCCAGAAAATCGGCAGTGTGATCAGCCTGATCAGCAAATTTGCTGACCAGACCAATTTGCTCGCTCTGAATGCCTCCGTCGAAGCAGCCCGAGCCGGTGATGCCGGACGAGGCTTTGCCGTAGTCGCTTCCGAAGTGAAATCTCTGGCTCTCGAAACCCGTAAAGCTGCAGATTCGATCAATCTGAGCATCGGGGAAATCTGTTCGCTGATTTCAACTGTTGTCGGTTCTGCCGATCAGATTCGTACTGCTGTCGGTGAAGTGAACGAAAACATCACCGGAGTTGCTGTCGCCATTGAGCAGCAGTCGGCCACCATGACTCACCTGCAGCAATCGGCCACGCATCTGCCCAACAATTGACCTGAAAGCGCTACTCGGCAGCTCTTGATTCTCGGCACGTGAACTCTTTCAGGTTCACGTGCCTTTTTAGTTTCTGTGGTTGCCTCTGTTCCATCATTACCGATTGCGTGCTCGATGATATGGTGAATCCACCGCCGGACCAACATTCGCAGCAGGGTTTTCCGGCAATGATTGCCTGAGGCGGTTTTTGGTGTCGGACAGCTTCGGATCGCTGGCCAGGTTCTGGAATTCATTCCGGTCCTGCTGCAGATCATACAGCTCTTCAAATCCATCCGCATAAAGAATATAGCGGTAACGGGTATCGCTGATGCCGTGCGCAGGCTTCCCCCCTCCGCCAAACACAAACGAAGTCAGCGAAGTCCGCTCATCAATCTGATCAGGATGTTCCACCTGAATCGCCAGTGATTTCCCGGTGCACTGCGGTGGAGTCGGAAGTCCTGCCAGATCACAGAGAGTTGGATACAAGTCCGTCAGAGTGGCTGGCTGATTGGTTCTGGCTCCATCCTGCGAAATGCCGGGGACATGAATAAACAGAGGTGTTCGCGTTGTCTGTTCCCAGAGTGCAAATTTCTCCCAGTTCTGTTTTTCTCCGAGGTGAAATCCATGATCTGTCCACAACACGATCATCGTCTTTCCCGCCAGCGGCGAGGCATCCAGTCTGTCCAGCAGTCTCCCCAGCTGATGGTCAACGTAACTGACCGATGCCAGGTAGCCTCGTACTAGATGTTTCCACTGGTTGTTCTCAACCACCCAGCGATGCCAGGCTTCCCGGCCATGGCTGTGGGCGTCATCCAGGTCATCGTCCCGATATTCCGGCAGTTGAACTTCGGATTCCGGATAAAGATCAAACCATTCCTGCGGCACTTCCCAGGGAATATGCGGGCGGAACAAGCCTACCGCCAGAAACAGCGGCTGCGTTGTTTCTGCAGACATTTGCTCGATGGCCCAGTCCACCACCGCTCCATCCCCCTGCTCAGCTTTCAGTTCGACCGGAGCCGCACCAAAATAGAAGTTGTTGAGGGGCCGTCTGCCGGTAAAGCCATCGTTCTGGTCTTTTGTTTTTATGAACGCGGGACGCGGCCAGTCTGCTGAGATGGGATCGAGTGGATCACCCCGATAAGCGTCCCAGGCAGTGGGATCGTTTTGGGAATCTCCCTTGGTCCACTGCAGTGTATGGAAAATTTTTCCACCACCTACCGCTCGATAACCATGATCCCGGAAGTGCTGCGAAAGGACGATCGCATCTTCAAGCACGGGGGATTCATGCCGCCAGCGCGGGCCATGGGCACCAAACAGGTTACGGTAAATCCCGGATCGGGTGGGATGCACTCCGGTCATCACCGCGACCCGGGAGGGATGGCAGGCCGGAGCGGCACAATGAGCATTGGTAAACAGAACCGACCGCCGTGCCAGCCGTTCAAAGTTCGGCGTCCTGATTCCGGGATGATGATCGAGCGGCGAGATGTAATCATTCAGATCATCTATCGCAATAAAAAGCACATTGAGCCGGGGTGAAGTTCCAGCAAACGACTCCGCACGGACCGCGCCACAGAGGCCACTGCAGAACAGAAAAGCGATCAATGCGAGCTTAAGACCCATGAATGAAGCTCACCATAAAGGTTTGCGATTTTTGACAGTCGTGAACAGTGGGAAACCTTCTCTAACCCTGTGGCGGCACAGCATAGGCTTCGAGTTCTTCCAGGCTTGCAAATTCCAGCGTGGCCATGTGAGTTGCTTCCAGAAAAACCCGGGGAGCCATGCCCGCATCAAAAGCTTCTTTCCAGCGAGGCGCGCACAGGCACCAGCGATCACCCGGCTTGAGCCCCGGAAAATCGTATTGCGGAATCGGTGTGGAGAGGTCATTCCCCTGGGCTTTACTGAACTCCAGGAATTCGGCGGTCAACTCCACGCAAACTGTATGCACACCCATGTCGCCCGCACCGGTATCGCAACAGCCGTTTCGATAAAAGCCGGTCCGTGGCGAAAGACTGCAGGTCTGCAGATCGCTTCCCAGAACATTTTTTGCACCCGAGGTAGAATCCGGCATCTGGCAGGTCTTTCTTTGTTCATGACCGGAGAGTCATCAAGGTCAATGAGTTCTCAGCGGATCGGGACCAGCTTCCCGGTTTCGATACTCTTCTTTTCTGCGTGGCACAGCTTCAGTCCATTCAGGGCATGCACTGCCGACAGATCAGCGGGGACTTCGCCGCTCTTGAGCGCCAGGGCCGCTCCTTTCAGCTCTTCAGCGAAGGCGCTGTACCATTCGCTCCCCCCTTTGAGGGTGGGGGTCTGCAAACGGCCCGACTTGGTCATGACCGTCAACGGACGATTCACCACCCATTCCTTGCCGTAGGTTCCCGCATCAAATTCAATGGTGGCATCATCAAAGAAGGCTTGGTAACCGTGTGCAAACTCCAGCCCGCTGGCCGCAATCGCTCCACTCACGCAGGTCACAACCGGGCCTTTGTCGAAGACGTAATTGGTCTGGGTGTGATTCACATAACCTGCTTCCAGCATCCCCACTGAGAAGACTGCTTTCGGCATGCCGCAGGTCGCCGAGATGAAGTGATTGTCGTGAATGTGCAGATCAATCCCGAATCCACCCAGAGAAGGGAGATCGTCTGGCAGATTGAGCCATTGCGGAGGACAGATCACCCGACGGATGTTCAAGGCCTGCAGCGATCCATATTTTCCCTGTCGAATGCACTCCGCCAGGAATCGGAACTCAGGAAAGAAGGGGAGCACGTGTGCCACCATCAGGTGTTTCCCTGCTTTCTCAGCAGCCTTTACCATCCGCTGACCCGCTGCCACTTCCACCGTGATTGGCTTCTCAACCAGCACATGCTTTCCGGCCTTCAAAGCTTCAATCGCCACTTCCTCATGCTGAGGGATTGGCAGGCAGATATCGACCAGATCCACTTCGGGATCCTGCAGAAGTTCGTGATAATCTGAATAGGTCTTTACATCAGTCAGGTCAACATTGCTGCTCCCGCGGGGACCGAAATTCCCCTGAATGGAGGACCAGTTCCCTTTCCGCTTCTTGGCATCACGAGTGGCGATCGCATGCACCTTGATCGATTTGACGGAGCGAGCTGCTTCAAAGTGGGTCATCCCCATGAAGCCCAGACCAACAATGCCAATATTCATGATGCCTCGCTCGATGCTGACGGTGTGACTGCACAGATCAAAAGTGCTGAAATGGATCGATATCAGCTTATTCTGACCCCGACAGCCTGAAATTTCTACTGAACCGTTCTTACGGGAACCACGAGCACAAAGCGGCTCACTCTGTCGAAACAGGGGCTTCCTGGTCGGTAGGGAGTCCGGAACGGGTCTGATCGCCCACAAGATCTGTGCCTGTTTTGCAGCCTGAGTGGGCTGCGAAGAATTGAGAAAATATTGATAAA
>JAGQQT010000140.1 GCA_020426065.1 Planctomycetaceae bacterium
CACGCAGTCAGTAGGCGGACTTCATCTGGATGAGTATATTCTGCTCAACCAAACAAAAGGCCCTGATGCGAGGGACATCTCGATTCCCTCACAGGGCCATTTATGATTTTCTGCGCTCAAGAGTCCGGATTTTGCCATGAATGATTCTCTTCAAAAACGCCTGTTTGATGAACTGGAACAGTTCCCGCTCATCGACCCGCATACCCACATCAACCCGCTGGCGGCCGCATCAAAAAATCTGGGCGATATTCTCGGGTATCACTATTACACCGAACTGGCTCACTCTGCCGGGCTGTCCCGCGAGATGATTGAAGAACCAGGCCTGTCGTCCAGGGAGAAAGTGGGACGGCTGGCAGGCTACCTCGGGAAACTGCAAAACACCGCCCAATATGCCTGGCTCCTGGACATCTGCCGCGAATTCTTCGAATTTGATGAGGAAGATGTCACCCCGGAAAACTGGGAACGGCTCTACGACAATGCAGAGCGTGTCCTCTCTCAGTCTGACTGGGAACAGCAGGTGCTGAAAAAGTCCGGACTGGAACAGGTTTATCTCACCAACGATTTCGATGATCCCCTCGAAGGATTCGATACCTCTTTTTATGTCCCCTGCCTGCGCACAGATGATCTGGTTTTTCACCTCACCAAACCGGAAGTCCGCGAACGACTGTCCCGCAGTGTCAATCGCTCCCTGCAGTCGATTGACGATCTTCAGGGAGCCATCCGGGATCTGTTTGTTCGCTTCACCAGGCGGGGAGCCAGAGCCTGTGCGATTTCGCTTCCCCCCGATTTTTCCCCAACACTGATCTCCGCAGCCACCATCACGCCCATCTGGAGCCGGCTGCAAAAAGGGGAAAAACTGACTTCTGAGGAAGCAGGCCTGCTCAGCCGCTACGTCTTCTGGCAACTGGCAGAAAACTGTGTGATTTTCGAGCTTCCTTTTGACCTGATGATTGGAGTCAACCGCCGCGTCTATGAGGATGGCGTGTATCAGGGACAGGACCTCTACGATAAACGTACCTCGCTGATTCAGTATCGGGATCTGTTTAACAGCTTTCCCCAGATCAAGTTTCCCATTTCTGTCCTGACTCACACCAGTAATCAGGAGTTGGTCAGCTACACCTGGATCTTCCCGAACGTGATTGCCAACGGCCACTGGTGGTATTCGAATACCCCGGCCTATATTGAGCATGACTGCCGAACCCGACTCACGGCAGTCCCTCAAACCAAGTATGTCGGTTACTACAGTGACATGTACAAACTGGAATTCGCACTCCCCAAATTCCGGATGTACCGCCGAATCCTGGCCAAAGTCCTGAGCGAAGAGTTTGTCATCGGCCGCGGCTGGTCTGAGACCAAGGCCCTCGACCTGGGAAAACGGATTCTCCGTGGGAATGTCGAAGAAATTTTTGGCAAAGCCTGACCGACCCATCAAAATTGACTGGTTTGTCCCTGCAATTCAGCGAACCTTTCTTTCGGGAACGGCTCAAAACTTGCTATGGAGAGGCCGTTTCCTCTTTCCAGACGGGAAAGACGTCGCTACTATTTCGGACATTCCGCAGGAAATCCCGCTGAGGGTTCGTGAATTCGGTCCTGAAGTTGAACTCCCGCTCCCAACCGCTAACGATACACTGCGACTCCGGTTCACAGAAGAATTCAACAGCTTCCGCGATCCCCTTCCCCGCAGAATCACCCAGAATCGTGTCGACAGGCGACATGATTGGACACCTTCCCTTTTCAGTTAACAAAACGGAACCATGAAAAATCTCGACAAAGTACGGAATATCGGAATTTCCGCTCACATTGACTCCGGAAAAACCACGCTGACAGAACGCATTCTGTTCTACGCCGGGAAGACCTACAAAATTGGCGACGTCAAAGACGGCGGTGCCGGTGCGGTCATGGACCACATGGAACTGGAGCGGGAACGCGGCATTACAATTACCTCCGCCGCCACCCAGGTGCAGTGGATTCGCGAAGAAAACGGCATTGATCGTCATATCGTCAACGTGATCGATACGCCAGGCCACGTCGATTTTACCGTTGAAGTGGAACGTTCGCTCCGCGTGCTGGATGGCGCCATTCTGGTGCTCTGCTCAGTCGGTGGTGTGCAAAGCCAGTCACTGACGGTCGACCGCCAGATGAAACGCTACGGGATTCCCCGCATCGCGTTCATCAACAAGTGCGACCGAATCGGTGCGAACCCCAAACAGGTTTGCAAACAGATCCAGGAAAAACTGGGCGTGACCCCGGTCCCGATCCAGATTCCAATTGGTCTGGAAGCAAACCACAAGGGCGTGATCGACCTGATCCAGATGCGTGCCGCTTTCTTCGATGGAGACAACGGAGAGAAGGTGCGTTATGAAGCCATTCCGGCAGATCTGAAGGACGAGGCTGACGAAGCCCGTGCTCACATGCTGGAGCAACTTTCACTGTACGATGATGAGCTGATGGAAGCTCTGCTGGAAGAAACGGAAATTCCAGTCGAGAAAATCCACCAGATTGTTCGTAATGCGACATTATCCCAGGAAATTACACCTGTGATGATGGGAAGTGCGTTCAAGAACAAAGGGGTTCAAGAACTGCTCGATGCCATCGTCCGTTATCTGCCTTCTCCACTGGATCGTCAGGTGAAAGCCATCGACGTCAACAAACTGGAAGCGGCTGAAAAAGCGATGGAAGGCAACGAAAAGCCGGATCCTGAAAAGTTCAAGGTCGCTCTGACCACCAGCGATGATGATCCACTTGTCTGCATGGCCTTCAAAACTGTCATGGAACAGTTCGGCCAGCTGACATACACCCGAATTTATCAGGGAACGATCAAAAAAGGCGACAGCTATAACAATACCCGAACCGGCAAGTCTGTCCGTTTCGGTCGTATTGTCCGTATGCACGCCAATGATCGTGAAGATGTTGATGAAGCAGGTGCAGGTGACATCGTCGCCATCGTCGGCGTTGACTGTGCTTCCGGGGATACATTCTGTGGAGCTGGCGTCAATTACGCTCTCGAAAACATTTACGTGCCCGAGGCCGTGATTCGCCTCTCGATTGAACCTGCTCAGCGGGATGGAGCCGACAAACTCGGCAAAGCCCTGGAGCGTTTCCGTCGGGAAGATCCTACTTTCCATGTCATGACTGACGAGGAAACCGGACAGACCATCATCGCCGGTATGGGACAGCTGCATCTGGACGTGTACATCGAGCGTATCAAACGCGAGTACAAGTGTGAATGTATCGTCGGGGAACCTCGCGTGGCCTACAAGGAAATGCCGAGCAAACCGGTCGAATTCAACTACAAGCACAAGAAGCAGACCGGGGGTTCCGGACAGTATGCTCACGTCGTGGGGAAAATTGTTCCCATGGCCGAAGGTTTCGACGAACCCTACAAGTTCCACAACGAAGTCACCGGGGGACGTATTCCTAAAGAATACATTCCTTCCATCGATGCCGGCTTCCAGCGGGCATTGGTTAAGGGTCCGTTGTGTGAATGCGAAGTGGTCGGGGTGGAAGCCCATCTGCAGGATGGTTCCTACCACGATGTCGACTCTTCGGAAATGGCGTTCAAAATCTGTGGTTTCGACTGCATGCGTGAAAACCTGAAAAAGGCGGACATGGGGCTGCTCGAGCCAATTATGACTCTGGATATCGAAGCTCCTGATGAATATCAGGGATCGATCACAGGGCACCTGTCGAGTAAACGTGGGATCGTGACTTCCTCGGAAACGCGGAACAACACCTGCTACATTCTCGCAGAAGTTCCTCTGGCTTCGATGTTCGACTACGCCAATGAGTTGCGTTCGATGACTCAGGGTAAAGGGGGATTCAGCATGGAATTCTGCCGCTACTCCCGCTGTCCTCGCAACGTGCAGGAGGAAGTGGTCGAAAGACGACGCAAGGAACTTGATGAACGCCGTAAGAACAAGTAATTCATGTTCTTGAGGACAGGCGTGCGGCACTCCCGCACGCCTGATTTTTTTGATGGACAACGTGAATCCGCAACAGCTCACCACGTGGATTGAGACGGCTTGCCTCTGGGAAGCCTCAGCGCCCAAAGTCGGTAATGTCCACCCGGGTGCTTCTTTTGCGGATCTGGCTTATAACGATTTCGTCCGCTCCAGCCGCATCGTGGCTTTCATGCTGTCCCGCATCTCGCAGCGGGGCGTTGCCGATTCCATTCTGGCTGCCGCTTCTGCGGTCCGTCTGCAGGTTGGCAAGAACACATCGCTGGGTATCATCCTCTTAATCGCCCCCCTGGCCGCCGCCCGGGTTCGAGGAGAGATTGCCGAACATATTTCAACTGTCATCGATGAACTCGATGTCTCTGCCAGCAGCCGGATCTGCCAGGCCATCCGCACCTCAAAACCGGGAGGAATGGGAACCGTAGAACAGCAGGATTTGTCAGCAGAGCCCACTGTTCCTGTCAGAGAGCTGATGCAGCTGGCTGCGGAGAAAGACCTGATCGCCCGGCAATATGCGAACAATTTCCATGACCTGCTGACTCTCGGCCCGGATCTCATTGAAAAATGGATGCAGAATTCCACATTGGATCGCTCACAACAGATTGTCGGAATGCAGCTCGACTGGATGTCCCGCTATCCTGATTCCCTGATCGACAGAAAATGCGGATCCGAAATTGCCCTGGAAGCTCAGCAGCGTGCAAAGCTGATCCTGGAACACGGCTGGCCGACTCAGCCTGAAACGGCAGAGGAACTGAACCAGTTTGACCACTGGTTGCGAGCGGAAGGAAACCGTCGTAACCCAGGCACCACCGCAGATTTCATTGCCGCAATCCTTTTTCTGGGGCTGGCGAATGGCCAGTTGACTGCCTAGAACCTCCCTGCCCGAGTTTCATTGCCATGAGCCATCAACCGCAATTCCGCGTCCGCGTGACCAAGGATCACCTCGTCTTCAGCGCGGCCCACTTTATTACATTTAATGGAAATATCTGCGAGAGACTGCATGGACACAACTGGCGTGTCGCTGTGGAAGTGACTGGAGCGTTGGACGAGAACCGTTACGTGTTTGACTTTATCGCCCTGCGGGATGCGACGCAGTCGCTCGTCAATCAACTTGATCACCGCGTGCTGCTGCCGGAAAATCATCCACTGATCAAGGTCACGGTCGATGAAAAAGCCCAGGAAGTCCAGGCCACGTTTGAGTCCCGCCGCTGGGTATTTCCCCGGGAAGATTGCGTGATTCTGCCGGTGATCAATACCACAGCCGAAGAAATCGCACAGTGGCTGGCCCATCAGCTGATCGAGACCACCATCAAAAAACATCGACACGAATTGAAGGCAATTCGTGTCGATGTTGAAGAGAATTTCGGGCAGTGGGCTCAGTGTGAAATTCAGTTGAACTGATTTTCAACCCGGGTGGTGTCGTGTCAGGTTTGTATCACTGTGCCCTGCCTCGTTTGTGAAATCAATATCCTTCGCCGGTGGCTGGCACATCGCAGGTCACATCGCAGGCGTCGTCGCAGTAATCCCACTCGTCGCCGAATTTGCTTCCAGACATTTTGCCTTTGTGTCCGCCGGTGCCGTTGTAGTGGAAGCTCTGGTTGATCGAGCCGAAAGCTGATCCGACATCTTCGAGTTCCTGGTTGACGTTGAAAGCGACCTCGGACAGTCCGACGACCATTCCGAGTACGGCGATCGAAGCGACCAGAACCAGTTCGGCAGAAACGATGAAACCAGCTTCGTCGTTGTACAGGCTGTTGATGATGTTTTTCATTGTGGTGGTCTCCAGAGTTTATTGTGGTTGAAGTTGTGTGTTGTTGATGCAAAAGAGTTAAAGCATTGAGTGTGCCAAACCTCTGGACCAGTCATGGAACAAACCCCCTCAGTCAACCCTTACCATCTACACAACTATTTACACAACAACAGGTTACATAAAACAAAAACTGTAAAAGATTTTAAACAGTCTGCACAAACCCGCCATTTAAGGCTGTTGAAAAAAATCAACAGGTTTCCCAGCGATCCTTGCCCGAATTACGTAAGTCCATAATCAGGAAGCAGTTATCTGGGTGTTTTCAGGTTGAAACATGTTGCTTTCTGGCATCACCCCCCGGGAAAGTCGATAACAGAACAGCAGACCTAGTTCTCAACCCTTCAAAATTCTCATAAAACGAAAAAGTTGATGCATCTTGTCTGGATAGTGTATTCCCTTTAGAATCAAGCGGTTTAAGCTGCCGATCAATCGTTGCCAGGACAGCAACTCGGCATCTTTTCCGTTGAGACATCTTTCGAATGATCCCCGGGATCATGTTTTCCCAAAGGAGTTGGCAATGCGGTATTCGGCGACTACTGCCTGGCTGTTTTGTCTTTGCCTGTCGGCCACCATCATCTGGACCAAGGTTGGTTTTGCTGAAGACAAGGACGACACCTACGAACTGATGAGGCTGTTTGTCGATACCTTCGAGGAAATTGACGAGAACTACGTCAAAGACATCGACCGCCGGGAACTCATCGAAGCCGCCGTGCAGGGAATGCTGGCAAAACTCGACCCCTACTCCAACTACATCAGCCCGGAAGATCTGTCTGCCTTTGAACAGGATGTGCAGCAGGAATTCGGAGGTATTGGCATTCAGGTTCACTTTGATCAGGATCATCGTGAAATAGTCGTGATGACTCCCCTGCCCGGCACACCAGCTTATGAAGCCGGAATTCGGGCGGGAGACCGGATCATCAGCATTGAAGGACAGTCGGTTGCAGAATTTGAAGTCGGAAAAGAACTGGCCACTGCCGTTCGTCTGCTGAAAGGGCCTCCCGGCAAATCCGTCACGCTGACCGTCAAGCATTCTCCTGGAGAAGATGAAAAGACAATTGCCAACTCCGATGACATGGAAACCGGAGAAGCCCCTGTCGAAGTCAAAAGTCTGATTGAAAAAATCGAAGTCAAGCGGGATGTGATCAAAGTCGCAACCGTGATGGGAGACCGCTACAACCCCGATGGAAGCTGGAATTTTCTGATCGATGATGAGAACAAGATCGGTTACATCCGTCTTTCCCACTTCAGCCGGAACAGTGCCAGTGAACTTCAGGATGCCATGAAAGCGCTGGAAACGCTGGGGCTGAAAGGTCTGGTCCTGGACTTGCGCTGGAACCCGGGTGGACTTCTCACCGCAGCCACTGAAATCTCGGACATGTTTGTCGAGTCCGGAAAGATTGTCAGCACAAAAGGCCGCAATACCCAGGAACGAATCTGGCGGGCCAAGAAAAAAGGAACCTTCAGTGGCTTCCCGATGGCTGTGCTGGTAAACCGCTTCAGCGCATCCGCCAGTGAAATCGTCAGTGCCTGCCTGCAGGATCATCATCGCGCCATCGTGGTGGGCGAACGATCATGGGGCAAAGGAAGTGTCCAGAACATCATCGAACTGGAAGAAGGAAACAGTGCACTCAAGTTGACCACAGCCAGCTATCATCGTCCCAGCGGAAAAAACATTCACCGGTTCCCCAAAGCCAAGCCGGAAGATGAATGGGGTGTAATGCCCGATGAAGGTTACCTGGTGGAGTTCAATACTCAGCAGATGCTGGAATACCGACGCTTCCGCAGCGAACGGGATGTGCTGAGCGACAAAGGCCCGGCTGAAAGCGATTTTGTCGATACTCAGCTTGATAAAGCGCTGGAATATGTCCGCTCCCAGCAGGCAGAGGCCAAGGAAAATCCCAAAGCCGCTGAAGGAGAAGAGAAACCGGCACCGGAAAAAACCGACAAGAAAGCCGCCTCATTGATGCGGTCCTTTTTCGTAGTTCCTTCACGAACAGTGCTGTAAGAACCTCCATTTTTCATGCCCAGGTTTTTACTGTCCATTGAATCGACTTGTGACGAAACAGCCGCAGCTGTCATCCGCGATGATCTGCACGTGATGCATTCGGTTGTTTCGTCGCAAACTGCCCTGCATGAACAGTACGGTGGAGTTGTTCCGGAAATTGCCGCTCGGGCTCACCTGGAACGGATTCTGCCGGTCATTGACCAGGCACTTCAGGGAGCAGGAATTTCATTAACCGACTTGTCCGCCGTCGCAGTCGCCGCTCATCCAGGGCTCGTTGGTTCACTTCTGGTCGGGGTCACGGCAGCCAAAACGCTTTCGCTGGTTCATGAGATTCCCCTGATTGCAATCGATCACATCCAGGCCCACCTGTTTGCCTGCCAGATGGTTTCCACAAAACCAGTTTTTCCCGCCGTCGGGCTGGTTGTGAGTGGTGGGCACACCAATCTTTACGATTGCCGGTCTTCCGTCGAAATGCAGCTGCTCGGTTCGACCATCGATGATGCAGCCGGAGAAGCTTTTGATAAAGTTGCAACCATTCTGGGGTTACCCTACCCGGGTGGACCTTCCATTCAGAAGGCAGGCCAGTTGGGAAATCCCAAGGCCTACAGCTTTCCCAGGGCATTCATCCACGATGATCGTCTGGCGTTCAGCTTCAGTGGGCTGAAAACTGCACTGCTTTATGAAGTTCAGGGACAGCCGGGAGCCCGCAACCAGCCCCCGGAGATGACTCCGCAGCGCCTTGCCAACATTGCTGCATCGTTTGAACAGGCCGTGGTGGACGTACTGATAACGAAGTGCGAACAGGCCCTGAAGCAGACCGGCTACCAGTCGTTATGCATCGGCGGAGGCGTTGCGGCCAATGCACGGTTTCGTAAAGCCATTGAAGATCTTCGTCAGCGATGCTCCATTGAAGCCATTATCGCCCCACTCGAATACTGCACCGACAATGCCGCAATGGGAGCAATCGCGTGGGAATTGTTTCAGAGGAAACAGTTTGCCACACTCGACCTCGATCCGACCCCCGGACTGGTTCGAGCGGTTTGATAGAAACGTGTTATTTCTTGCGCCAGTCGTGGGCCTCCGCCACAACTCCCCGATGGATGTCCTGCATTTTCACACGCAGGGTGTTCAGAATTTCGGGATGAGTACCTGACAGATCA
>JAGQQT010000141.1 GCA_020426065.1 Planctomycetaceae bacterium
AGTCAATGAACATGCACTCCCCACCCAGGATGCACATGGAAAGACCGGATGCCATCACCAAGGACCGCCACATAGGAGATCTCCCGTCGCTGTTTTCGGTGGAATCAGTTTCGCCTCCCTGCGAAGAGAAATCGGCAGTGCGACCTCCGTCGCGGAGGCCGACTCTGCTCTCTCTTGTCATCGACTCGAACCGCCCCGGGGAATCAGTCGAGTCGGAACGCCCCTGAAAAGAAAGTGCAGCCGCGACACACAAACGTGCGAGTTCTATCGAAAGCACGGGGCCCGCGCGCATTCCATCCCCCACTTGGGTTGGCACGCCAGCGGGGTCGCGCAACGCCCGGCCCCGCTCAGATGGCAGCCCGTCGAGAAGGGCACGAATTCCGCAAGGGACGCGGAACGATCCGGTGACTCCGGTACAGCGTTTGCAGAAAGTAGGAATCGTACGCTGTACGTCAGCCATTCGCTTCAGCTAAACTGCGCGTTGGTGTCAATGGTTGAGGAAAGGGCGACCGATAGAAACATGCGGAAGGACGAGCGGGCGCGAAAAACGGTTGTTCGGCAGGTCACCCGTTCTTATAATTCATTCCCATAGGGCACCTGTGAGTACTGAACTGGGAGTTTTCTGACGTTGTCCGAAAGGCCAAAAATCCTCTGTGTTGGCGAACCGTCCGAGAATGCCACAGGGTTTCTCGAACGTCTGGGCGATAGTTTTGAGATCGTCAAGTCAGATACTCCGTTAGATGCTCTCGATCGACTCACCCGCGATAAATTCGCGGGTGTTTACGTTTGGGGCGACGCAGTTCGAGACAGTCGTCAGGTCGCTCGACTGGTGCAAAACGAGCGGATCCTCGACGGCATGCCGGACGGCGTAGCCTTGCTGGACGCCGATAACCACATTCTCTGGGCCAACAGTCGCTTACGACGCTGGCTTCGGCAGGGCGAGGTCGAAGGACATAACTTCTATCAGGCGTTTGACGGGCCAGAAATTATCGGTCCCGATTTGTGCCCTTTTCATTCGGCCCTGGCAACGGGCGAGGCAAGTCGCTCCACACTAAGGTGCGGCGATCGGTACTTTGAGGTGCATGCCGCTCCGATTCGCGAAGACGACGGATTTCCGAAATACCTGATCGTCAACGTCTTGGACGTGACCGCCGTCGTTCTGCAGCGTCAGAAACTCGAAGCGATCCATCAAGCGGGTTTGGAGCTCGCCGCGCTCACGCCTGACGAAGTGTACGAGATGAAGGTGGATGATCGGATCGAGCTACTGAAAACGAATATTCTCCATTACACCAAAGACCTGCTCAACTTCGACGTCGTCGAGATTCGTCTCCTGGATCAGAAATCGGGTGAACTCATGCCGCTGCTTACCGAAGGCATCGAAGAAGAAGCGGCGCACCGCCAGCTTTTTGCCCGTCCGCACGACAACGGCGTCACGGGATTCGTCGCATACACCGGCAACAGCTATTTGTGCGAAAACACCACGGATGATCCGCTCTACCTGATCGGCTGCCAGGGCGCGAAAAGCTCCCTCACGGTGCCCTTGGTTCAGAATGATCAGGTGATCGGCACTTTCAACGTCGAAAGCCCGCAGCCGGGCGCTTTTACGGAAAGCGATCTGCAGTTCCTGGAGATCTTCTCCAGAGACATCGCACTGGCACTCAACACACTTGAATTGCTGGTGGCGCAGCAGGCCAATACGGCTCAGGCTAGCGTCGAAGCAATCCACGGCGAGGTGGCTCTACCGGTCGATTCGATCTTGAATGACGCGGTCAACGTCATGGAGCGGTACATCGGACACGAGCCGGAAGTGGTCGAACGCCTCCAACGCATCTTGCGCAACGCCCGCGATATCAAGACGCTCATCCAACAGGTCGGCTCGAAAATGGCTCCTTCCGAAGCCGTGCCCGATTCGCGCGATCAGAGTGCGTGGCCGCGACTGCGTGACCGACGCGTCCTGGTCGTCGATGCGGACGAATCCGTATTGCTGGCGGCTCACAGTTTGCTCGAACGCTTCGGCTGCGTGGTCGAGACCGCTCGAGGCGGCTCCGAGACCGTGAACATGGTACGGGGCTGCGAAACCGGTTGCGGCTACGATGTCATCATTGCCGACATCCGGTTGCCTGATGTGTCTGGTTATGAATTGCTCCTGCGTCTCCAGCAGAATATGGGCAGTGTCCCGCTCATTCTGATGACCGGATTTGGCTACGATCCGACCCATTCGATTGTCAAAGCCCGTCAGGCCGGATTGAAATCAGTGCTCTATAAACCGTTCCGACTCGAACAGTTACTCACGGAAGTGGAATCAGCGGTCCAGGACCAACCGGAAAGCAATAGCTGAGATGGAAGATGGTTCCGGGACAGTAAACCAGCAACATCAGGAGGAGGTCCCGCAATCAGGTGCCCTGCTGGGAATCGATTTCGGGACAAAAAAGGTTGGTCTGGCGATTTCTACTCCAGATCAGACAATTGCCTCCCCGCTCGAGATCATGCAACGCTCTGTCCCCCAGGCTGAAAGACGATATTTCTGTAAGATCTGCAAAGAATTTCGCATCAAAGGGCTGGTCGTCGGACTGCCGGTTCATATGAGTGGAGATGAAGGAACGAAAGCCGGACAGTCGCGCCAGTACGGTTTGTGGATGGCAGAAACTCTGGAACTGCCAGTGACTTTCTGGGATGAGCGTTTCACTACGTCTATGGCAGAACACTACTTACGAGAATCGGGGCTTTCGAAAGCCCGACAAAAAAAACGGCTCGATATGCTGGCAGCCCAGATCATGCTGCAGTCATTTCTGGACGCTGCGGACCGTTCCCGTCCCCCTTCGGCGATCGGTGGATGAGACTTGAACAAAATCTGCAGAATTGTTCTGGACACCATTGTTAAGATCCCATATCACTCGCACTCCTCGCCAGTCACCTGGCAACAACCTATCCCAAAGTTTTCACTCCTTTCCTTTGTGAGAACTTCTCCGTGAACCTCTCACGGTAAACAGATCCAACCTTACTATCCGGCAATGGCTCAACCACACTCGTGTGGCAATCGATCCATTTCCATCCTGTCTCAAACTCATCAACAGTCAGCAGCAACATGTCTGCTGTCGGGGTCGTTTTATGTCTCAAGCCTCGGGATCGATGCAGAGTCTGCTGCAACGAAATCTGAGTTTGCTGTTTCCGGTGTTAATTATCACATCGGTACTGGTGATCGTGTCGCCCTTGCCACCGATCATCCTCGACCTGTTGCTGGCCTGTAATATTACGATTGCCGTGATCATTCTGTTGACCACGATTCATGTCGGCAATCCACTCGAGTTCAGTGTCTTCCCGGCCATTCTGCTGGGAACAACCCTGTCCCGACTGGTACTCAACGTTGCTTCAACCCGTCTGATTCTCACAGGTGCTGCCACCAAAGGAACGGAAGCCGCCGGAGGCGTGATTCAGGCCTTTGGTGAATTCGTTGCTGGCGGATCGCCGACAGTTGGTGTGATTATCTTCATCATCCTGATCGCGATTCAGTTCCTGGTGATTACCAAAGGTGCAACGCGTATCAGTGAAGTGGCCGCCCGATTTGCTTTGGATGGAATGCCTGGTAAGCAGATGGCCATCGATGCCGATTTGAATGCCGGGTTGATCACCTCAGAACAAGCCAAAGCCCGCCGCGAGGAAATTTCTCAGCAGGCGGACTTTTACGGAGCCATGGACGGTGCCAGTAAGTTCGTCCGTGGCGATGCCATTGCCAGTATCGTGATTACGATCATCAATATTATTGGTGGTCTGTATATCGGCATGATCCAGGAAGGCATGTCGTTTGGCGATGCGATCAACGTTTTCACCACATTAACCATCGGTGATGGTCTGGTGACTCAGGTGCCTGCCTTCCTGATTTCTCTGGCAGCTGGTCTGATTGTGACCCGCACCAGTGTCGAAAGTAATCTGCCAGCAGATGTGATCGGTCAGCTGTTCCGGCATCCGATCGCCATGTATCTGGCTTGTGCGTTTCTGTTTGCCCTGTCGTTTACCGGACTCCCCACGGTTCCCATGATTTCGCTGGGAACAGGTTGCGGATTGATTGGACTGTCTATTCAACAGGGAACCAAGCGCCGTCGTGTTGAAGAAGCTGTCCAGAAGCAGAAACAGGAAACCGAACCACCCGCTCCCCCAACTCCGGAAGACCATCTGCAGATTGAACCGATGGAACTGGAAGTGGGACTGGGGCTGGTGCGACTGGCCGACCCTGCTCGGGGTGGGGATTTGATTGATCGTGTTTCCATGGTGCGGAACCGGATCGCAAAAGAGCTGGGCATCATTATGCCGAAGGTTCGGGTCCGTGATAATGTCCGCCTGAAACATAATGACTACCAGATCAAGATCCGTGGAGTTCCCGTTGCCTGGGGAGAACTTTCTCCTGATCGCCTGATGGCAATCGATACCGGCCTGGCTCGGGGATCGGTTCCGGGAATTGAAACAGTGGAACCTTCCTTCGGACAACCAGCCCGCTGGATCGAACCGCATCATCGCGAGCGAGCCAAGCTCTCTGGATTTACCGTACTGGAACCAAATGTCGTTCTGACCACACACCTGACAGAAGTGGTCCGTGAACATTCGGGTGAACTGCTTTCCCGACAACACGTCCACGATCTGCTCGAACATCTCAAAACCGTTTCACCCAAAGTGGTGGAAGAAGTTGTGCCGAATCTGCTGACTCCAGCCCAGGTGCACCAGGTTCTGGAAAACCTGCTGCGGGAACGGGTTCCTGTCAAAGATCTGGAAACGATTCTGGAAACCCTGTCCGATTTCGCACCGCGCACAAAAGATCTCACTATTCTGACAGAGTATGTCCGTCATCGACTTTCCAGGACAATCTGTCAGCAATATCGGGATGCTCAACGAACCATGCGCGTCATCACACTGGATCCTGCCATTGAAGACATGATTGCAGCGGGGATCGAATTTGGTGAAACCGGAGTGATTGTGAAACTCCCGGCCCGCACCACTGAAGCCATTACGTCGGCGATTGCCAAAAACCTCGAAAAACTGGTCAAAGCCAAAAACCTTCCAGTCCTGATCTGCTCTCCGCAAATCCGGGCTGGACTGAAACAGATGACTTCCGGAGATCTGCCCAAACTGGCCGTTCTCAGCCTGAGCGAAATCACTCGCGATACCCAGGTGGAAGCCGTTGCACACGTCACCACAGAAGCTATTCCCAAAGCCCCACGTGCCACGGCGAAAGCCGCCACCTGATCCCTCCTGAATTCCCCTCCCAACCTGTTCAAAGCCTGTTAGAGACCTGACATGCCAGAGTTTCATACATATCGAGCCAATACCATGACCGAAGCCCTGGCGATGGTGCGTCGGGAATTGGGGCCGGATGCTCTGATCCTGCGAACACGACAGGTTCCACGACGGGGAAAAATGCCCTGGTCAAAAGCAGAAATGGAAACGGAAATCGTGGCGGTCGCTGATGAAAAAGGAGCCGTGACCGCCGAGTTCTCCAATTCTCCTGCTACACGAAAATCCACGCCGGAAGTAAAACCCGCTCCACAGCCGGCTCCCACTTCACGAGTGCTCCGCCCTCAGGAAACCGCCAGGGAAAAATTTCGGACGGAACAGAAACCAGAAACAGTAGAAACAACGCGAGCAGCCAGATCAGAAACCCGATTGCCAGTCATCAGCCAGGAAAAAACAGCTTCTGAATCCGAGAAGCTGGAAGCCCTCGTCAAGGAGCGGCTGGCTTCTCTGCAGACGATGGTGGAAGAATTGACCGAGCAGGTTCGTTATGGAATGTCGCGAGAGATTCCGGCAGAGCTGTTCTCACTCTATACACAGCTGATTGATGCCGATGTGGAAGAGGGAACCGCTCGCGAGATGATCGGAAGACTGAAACGCCGCTGTCGTCCAGAAGATATGAGTCAACCTGAGCGACTCTATCAGCAACTGCTGGAGATGATGGAATTGGAAATTCCCTGCCGGGGAGAAATCAGTCTCCGACCAGGTTGCCGGAAAATTGTCGCCCTGATTGGTCCGACCGGCGTGGGAAAAACAACCACGATTGCCAAGCTGGCAGCCAATTATCGTCTCAAGGAAAAACTGAATGTCGGCCTGATTACCGTGGATACCTATCGGATTGCCGCGGTCGATCAGTTGCGGACCTATGCCGAGATTATTGATCTGCCAATGCGGGTGGTTTCCAACTCGACCGAGATGCGTCTGGCGGTTGATGCCTTTGCTGATAAGGACCTGGTCCTGATTGATACCGCTGGCCGCAGTCCACGGGACAGTGTTCAACTGCACGAACTCGAAGAGGTGCTTTCGGAAATCGTGGTTGATGAAGTTCAACTTGTTCTGAGTGCCACCGCCAGTCCGCGCTATCTGAAAAAAACAATCGAGCAGTTTCAGTCCGTTCGGCCAACTGCGGCCATCCTGACCAAACTGGATGAAGCGACTGAACTGGGAGCAATCATCAATGTGGCCTCCCGCATGAACCTCCCGCTCAGTTATCTGACAACCGGGCAGAATGTGCCCCACGATATCGAACCAGCTCATCCTCGCAGAGCAGCAAGTTTGCTGCTCGGGCAGGATTCGGTTTTGAAACCGAGATCGGATGCCAGAGTTCCATCAGTTCCACACAAAGAAGCAACCTGACCGTTCAATAACAATTCATCATCGTTTCAAACGTATTCATAACCTCCAGACGATCCCCCCATCATGACCATTTCCAAGCGTGACCAGGCGACTGAACTGCGAGCCCTGATTGATCAGGCGGTCTCGACTCAGCGAGAGCGGGTTGAAGTCCCACGCTCCCCGAACGCGCTCACGATTGCGGTCACGAGTGGGAAGGGTGGAGTTGGGAAATCGGTCATCGCCCTGAATCTGGCCATCAGCCTGGCACTACAAAACTGCCGCGTCGGTTTGCTGGATGCAGATCTGGGGCTGGGAAATCTCGATCTGATGTGCGGGCTGAAAGCAGAGTGGAATCTGTTGGATGTCCTGCTGCATGGTCGACCATTACGAGACATCCTGCTGCAGGGTCCGGACGGAGTTAGAATCCTGCCGGGAGCCAGTGGACTGATTGAACTGGCAGACAGTTCTACAGCGGGCCGTCAGCAGATTCTGGCAGAGTTTGCCCAGCTGGATGATCTGTTTGATGTTCTGATTATTGATTGCGGCACGGGCATCCATTCTGCGACCCGGCATTTTGCCGCTGCAGCCGATACTGTTTTATTGGTTTCGACATTGGAAGTGACCTCGCTGGCTGATACTTATGCTGCCGTCAAGGTGTATCGCTCCAGTGGACTGGAAGATGTACGGGTGCTGTTCAATCAATGTCATCCGCGCCAGGCTGCCCAGGCCATTTCCAACCTGCAGCAGACGTCCAGAAAATATCTGAACTATGAGTTGAGTATCGCCGGTTGTGTACCGGTCGATCCTTCCGTCTCCACATCCGTTGCCCGCCGAACTCCTCTGCTGGCAGCCTTTCCCGAATCAGAAGCCGGCCAGTCGATTCAGAATCTGGCCAGAATGTTTTCCCCCCACCATCCTGCGACCTTCCTCAAGGTCCATTCCCCCTTTGTCACCCGTCTTTTTTCCCCTTCCACAGCAGCGGCGTAGTCTCAATCCCGAGACTGCGAGTTGTTGTCCCCCCTTCGGTTTCTCTCATCTCCAATTTCATTTTTTCAAATGTAAAGATCTAACGATTACAGAATTTACAAGGAAAGGACTGAATTTACATACGAGATAATGCCGATTCTAAAGAAGTGCGGTTTCAGCGAATGAAATGCTGAAGAGCGAACCATTCGCAAACCTCATGGCCCTGGAATCGGCAATGGCAGTTCACTTTGCCTTTCATCTTGGCTCGCTGGCATTTATCACGACCCTCATCCGGTCGGCCATCGAGAACGCCACGTTCACGGACGGACTACAGACTTCATTTGGAGTCGGATTGGTTTTCTTCGGCATCGGTTTTGCTGTAGGAACAACCTGTCGCCTCATGATTGAAGAGTTGACCCTCCAGGAATTGGCCGCCTCAAGCGAGATTCAGAACGGTGAAAGGTCCGATCTGAAGTCCTCCGCCAATTCGTCGAATCAATAGGATTCGCGAGTCAGCTTTGCGACCAGGATCGCTCAGGAAGTGCTGCTGATTGATGCATTGTGTTCATGCCTGTCGTGAGCTCAATGAGCTGGTTTCATCAATAACTTCCCGTTCTGGACAGTTGTCCGACATGGCTGATGAGCATTCACTCCTCTGGAGTGGACTCTCGGAAACCCTGCCAGATGACTCCCGCCACTTCGGGGATCGATTTCATGTCAAGCACTAGTGTCTGAACGGACTCAATGGCCGTGAGGTAACAACGAGACACTCAATGGAGGAGTCAATGGCGACAAAACTATCACCAGAGCAGATCCAGGAAATCTGGGAAGAGTACAAGAAAGATCAGACGAATCAGCGACTTCGCAATCGTCTGATTGAACGGTACCTGCCCCTGGTGCGATATAATGCGGAACGGGTCTGGGCCAAACTTCCGGAAGGGGTCGATATGAACGACCTCATGTCTGCCGGGGTGTTCGGCCTGATGGATGCGATTGATGCATTCGATATGACCCGCGGGGTCAAATTCGAAACCTACTGCGTTCCCCGTATTCGGGGAGCCATGCTGGATGAACTGCGAACGATGGACTGGGTTCCCCGTCTGGTTCGCAGTAAAGCCAGCAAGCTGGAAGCGGCCCGGAAGGCGATTGAAGCCGAAGTCGGAAGACCGCCCACGGATCGCGAACTGGCCGCCAAGCTCGCGCCCACGGATCGCGAACTGGCCGCCAAGCTCG
>JAGQQT010000142.1 GCA_020426065.1 Planctomycetaceae bacterium
ATCGGTGAACCAGGGACCGCGAAGTCCTGGTTATCCGAACATCTCACCGCAGCCATCAATGGGGATTCAACACGAGTTGTTCAGGGGACGGCCGGAACAACTGAAGAGCAGATACGTTATACCTGGAATTACGCGATGCTGATCGCTCACGGTCCCAGCGAAGAGGCGTTAATCCGGAGTCCGATCTTCAGGGCCATGGAATCGGGAGCCATTGCCCGATTCGAAGAGATTACGCGCTGTGCCTCTGAAGTTCAGGATGCCATGATTTCCCTGCTCTCCGAAAAACGGATTTCTATTCCGGAATTATCAACTGAGATTTCCGCCCTGAAAGGATTCTCTGTCATTGCCACCGCCAATACGCGGGACAGAGGTGTGAATGATATGTCAGCCGCGTTGAAACGCCGTTTCAATCTGATTGTTCTGCCTACCCCCAAAACGATCGAAACAGAAATCGACATTGTTCGCCGACGGGTTTCCGAACTGGCCAGCAATCTCGAACTCCGGTCTGAACTTCCGACAGACGAGGCCATTGAAAAGGTTGTGACGATCTTCCGCGAACTCCGTACGGGTCAAACTCTTGACGGCAAGAACAAGGTCAAAACCCCCTCAGGCGTCCTTTCGACCGCCGAGGCGATTTCTCTGCTGACCAACAGCATGGCACTGGCCGGAAACTTTGGATCTGGGCAAATTGAATCCGCTGATATTGCTGCCGGGTTACAGGGAGCAATCGTCAAAGATGAAGAGAAAGACAACGTCATCTGGCAGGAATACCTTAAAAATGTCATGAAGAAACGTGGTGCCGAATGGCGTGGTCTGTTCAACGCCTGCAGCGATCATGCGGAGTAGGCCCCGATGGCATCAGTCAACGTTTTTGGTGTGCGCCATCTCTCCCCCGCAGGAGCCTGGCATCTGCGAAGGTATCTGGATGAGATCCGTCCCGAGGTCGTACTGATTGAAGGGATGTCGGACACCGAATCATTGATTCAGGATATCGTTCGCAAGGATACTCAGCCCCCGATCGCAATCCTGGCCTACACCGATGAACTGCCCGTTCGCACGATTGTGTACCCATTTGCTGACTACAGCCCGGAATACCAGGCACTGTTATGGGCCAGAGAAAACAAGGTCCAGGTCGAATTCATTGATCTTCCCTCGAGTGTGTTCCTGGCTTTGGAGAAGGTTTCCCCCGCCACCGAAGATGACAGCGAAGGGGATCGAACCGGCACACAAACTGATCAGGAATTGTCAGGTGAATCTGAAGAGTCCCAGGCCAATGCTGTAGAAGAAGAGGAAGACAAGGAATTCGATAACTCGATGGCACTCGAGCCACCCAGGCCGGAGTATGTTTCGCTTTACGACCGCTTCGCTCATCAGGCTGGAGAGCATGACTACGACAGTTACTGGGAACGGAATTTCGAGCACAATCTGACTCCGGATGGATACCGATCCATTTCTCTGGAACTTGGTCGCGGCTTGCGGGATGTCGATACCGATTCGCCAGCATGGCGAGCGGAGAATCTGGTTCGTGAAGCCTATATGCGTCGCCGAATTCAGGAAGTCGTCGATTCAGGAGTTCCCCACGCAAAAATCGTGGCCGTCGTTGGTGCCTTTCATGCTCCCGTACTCGGAGATGAGTACCCGAAGATGACAGATGAGGAACTGGCCAGCCTGCCCCAACGAAGTTGCAAGTTGACACTGATGCCGTATTCCTATTTTCGATTGTCATCACAATCGGGATACGGTGCCGGGAACAGAGCGCCTGCCTATTATGAATTGATGTGGGATGCACTCGAACAGAACGACCTGAAAGGACTTCCCGCTCGATATCTGACCCTCGTTGCCCGCAATCTTCGCGAATCGGGGACGCACCGTTCCACGGCGGAAGTTATCGAAGGGGTGCGTCTGGCACGCACACTTTCCGCTTTAAAGGGAGGTCTGGCCCCTACTCTCCGCGATCTCCGCGATGCGGCCACCACAATCATCGGCCAGGGGAACTCGTCTGGAATTCAGGAAGCCCTGGCGCGGGTTGATGTCGGAACCAGTATTGGCCGACTCCCCAAAGGAGTCAGCCGCACTTCGATCCAGGAAGACTTTGAACGAGCAATGGATCGATTGAAACTGGAAAAATATCGCTCAACCGTCAGGCAGGAATTGCAACTTGACCTGCGCGAAAATCGACAGGTCAAATCGGCTGAAGCGGCATTTCTGGATTTGAATCGGTCCTCTTTTCTGCATCAACTGCGAGTGCTGGGGGTTTCGTTTGCCCAACCAGTCAAGACATCTCAACAATCAGGAACCTGGGCGGAACGCTGGAATCTGGCGTGGACACCAGAAAGCGAAATCGAACTGGTTGAAGCCGTCCTGCTCGGTGAAACCATTGAGTTGGCCACTGGCTACAAGTTCCGCTCGATCCTGCAGGACTGCAGTTCCGTGGCTTCAGCCGCTGCCGTGGTCCGCAATGCCTGCGAATGTGGCATGATGACCGCCATGGAAGAGGCCCGACGTCGACTGCAGGAACTCTCTTGTGAAACTTCGGACTTTCGCGCGATCGCTGCTGCAGCTTCCCAACTTGGGACCGTGGTTCGTTATGGTGATGTGCGTCAGTTTGATCCCAAACCACTTAAGCCGCTCATCTCAGAACTGTTTGTGCAGGGGGCATTAGCACTATTCGCTGCTGCGAGCTGCGACAATGCTTCCGCCAGGGATGCCCTTGTCGCGATGGATGAAATGAATCGCGTCAGTCTCGAGTACCATGAAATCGTCGATGAGCATTTATGGATCAGCGAACTTCAGAAACTGGCCAATGATGACGATCGCAATCCGCTGTTATCCGGTTATGCCTGTGCCATTCTGCTTGAGCGAAATCTGATTTCGAATGATGATCTGGCACGTGAGGTGTCGCGGCGACTTTCGCCGGGCATTTCGGCGGATCTGGGGGCAGGCTGGTTTGAAGGACTTTCTCAGCGGAATCGCTATGCATTGATTGCCCGGCAGTTACTCTGGGAGAGTCTGGCTGATTATGTCAGCTCACTGGATGAAGAACAGTTTCGACGGGCAATTGTCTTTCTGAGAAGAGCGTTCGGAACATTCAGTGCACAGGAGAAACGCCAGATTGCGGAGAACCTCGGCCAATACTGGAATGTGGGAGCCGATACCGCCAGCGAACTGATTTCAGAAGATCTGACAGAACAGGAAGAGCAAGCCCTCAATGACCTGAACGATTTTGATTTTGATGACCTTTAACAGGAACCCGTGATGACTTCGTATTGAGTCTGGAACAGGGAGAGATCACAAACGTGTCTGAGACTCCGATTGATTCTGAACAACTGACCCGCTGGCGATTGATTCTGGGAAAGCAGTCCCAGCAGGCATTTGATGGCATGTGCCCGGGCAGTTGTTCGCTGACCGATGCTCAACAACAAATGGATGAGGCGCTGGCTGCCATCTATGATGAGACCGATGCCGACTCCTCTGGCGAGCGTTCGGCCGGACAGGGACCATCATCTCCAAGGCTGGCAAAGTGGCTGGGAGATATTCGAACCTACTTCCAGGAAGATGTGGTCACCGTCATTCAGCAGGATGCCATCGAACGTAAAGGCATGAAGCAACTGCTGCTGGAGCCGGAGATGCTGCAGTCCGTTGAACCTAATGTTCAACTCGTGGGAACATTGCTTTCCCTGAGTGGACAGATCCCTGAAAAAACGAAAGAGACCGCCCGGATGGTTGTTCGGGCTGTGGTCGACAAGATCAAACTGCTGCTTGAACAGAAGATACGCCAGGCAGTAATGGGGGCCCTGAACCGCAATGAACATTCACCGATCCCCAATGTCAGCAGTATCGACTGGAAATGGACGATCGGTCGAAACCTGAAAAACTATCAGCCCTCGCTGGGAACAATTGTCCCGGAAAAGGTTTATTTCTATTCCCGTGCACAAAAGACAAATCACTGGACTGTCATTGTAGACATGGACCAGAGTGGCTCGATGGCGGACTCCGTTGTTTATGGAGCTGTAATGGGTTCTATTTTTGCCAGTCTGCCGGCTCTGAATACACGAGTCGTCGCTTTTGACACGGAAGTGGTTGATCTGACGGAAAAGTGCGGCGACGATCCGGTTGAGATGCTGTTTGGCGTGCAGCTGGGCGGGGGAACGGATATCAATAAATCCGTCAAGTATTGCCAGCAGTTCATCACTGATCCGGCACGCACGCTGTTCTTTTTAATTACCGACCTCATGGAAGGTGGGAATGAGGCCCAGCTTGTCCGGAGAGTTGAAGAAATGGTCGGTAGCGGAGTGCATGTCATCTGCCTCCTCGCCCTTTCCGATGGCGGAGTTCCATACTACGATGAACAACTCGCCAATAAACTTGCCCGCCTGGGCGTTCCCTGCTTTGGTTGCACGCCACAACGACTTCCAGAACTTCTCGAAGGAGCACTCCGCGGCAACGACCTGGCAGCTCTGGCAACCAAATTCGGAACTGCTAAAAAGAAATAGAACCAGAACTTAAACTGAGGCGAGTTGGACAATCCGAATTCATGCAGGCAGGAAGCACAAAACATTCGGAATGAAATGTCAGGAAAACGAATGAGAATTGATTCAAGAAAACTGATTCTATGGCTACTGGCGATCATCTGCTATCCCGGCATGCTTTCTGGTTCTCAACCTGCAGAGTCGCTCAACATCCTGTTCATTGCGGTCGATGATCTCCGCCCGGAACTCGGCTGCTATGGTAATGCTGACATCCAATCACCGAACATCGACGCACTCGCTGAAAAAAGCCTCCTGTTTAAACGCGCTTACTGTCAGCAGGCTGTGTGCAATCCCTCAAGAGTCAGCCTGTTAACGGGTATGCGACCAGATTCCACAAAAGTATGGGATCTGGTTACACAGTTCCGTGATGTTGCACCTGATCTGACGACATTTCCCCAGCACTTTAAAAGGAACGGATATCGTGCACTGGGATACGGGAAAATCTTTCACAATCCCTGGCCCGACAATGTTTCGTGGAGTGAGCCGCATCAATGGCCCCGCGATGCTCAGTTGTGGTCATCTGAGGCGAAGGCAGATCTGGCAGCCTTCAAGAAACAGCTGCGGCTTGACGGGCGCCCCGAACGATTGATCAATCGATTACGTGCACGGGCTACTGAGCAGGTTGATCTTGAGGATCATGAACACATTGACGGAGCGATCGCCAATCAGGCAATAGAAGCGCTGAGACAGCTTGCCAATCAGGACCCTCCTTTCTTTCTGGCTGCCGGCTTTGTGCGTCCTCATTTGCCCTTTGTTGTCCCTCAGAAATATTGGGACATCTATGATCGCAACAGGATCCCGCTCGCAGAGAATGCAGCGCCACCTCAGGACGCTCCAGCCTATGCCATGAATACCATGTACGAGTTGCGTGACTATTATGATTTTCTCGAAACACCTGCGCCGCTTGAGGGAGCTCTGACGCAGGAACAACAGCGCGAACTCAAACATGGCTATTATGCAGCCGTCAGCTTTGTCGATGCCCAGATTGGCCGCTTGCTGGGTGAACTGGACCGTCTGCAGCTTCGCGACAAAACGGTAATCGTGTTGTGGGGAGATCATGGCTGGAAACTGGGAGAACATCGCAGCTGGTGCAAACAGACCAACTACGAAATTGACACTCGAATTCCTCTTCTGATTTCCGTTCCTCAGAATCATCCACTCCAGACAACTGGCACACAATGTGATGCAATTGTCGAGTCTCTGGATATCTTCCCCACACTTTGTGAACTGGCGGGGCTCACCTGCCCTGAACAGCTGGAAGGGGTGAGCCTGGTTCCATTACTGCAGCAAAATGATGTCAACTGGCACAACCGAGCAATCAGTCAGTTTCCGCGACATGACGGAAAACGAGAGCTGATGGGATACGCCTTGCGATCGGAGCGTTACCGGTATATTGAGTGGCTGGATCGGAATACCTGCGGGACGGTCGCGACAGAACTTTACGATCATGAACACGATCCCCAGGAGAACCAGAATCGTAGTAACGAGAACAGTCACAAGCAGATCGTAGCCGAACAATCGCAACTTCTCTGGGAGACTATCAAGAGACCTGAACCCGGCGATCTGGCAAAGCCTGAAATCCAGAAACAGGAAGTCATCCCTACTCGGCCCTGATTTCACTGAAATTGTATTGATTGTTCAGCCTGTAGCATACCTGCTCTGATCAAGCGAATAGGAATCTTGTTGATTATGTTCAACCATCTCACCAAAAGAACTGTGGAGTTCAGCTAAAAGTGACTGAAGTTCTCAGCTTCTTTATCCCACTAAGGAAGCAACCAGCTCCGAATCAGATCTCACTCCGATGGGAATCTGGAGGCCATTGAGGGATTCGTATATTGGACCAGATCTCACCGCTCAAGCTGAATTCATGATTGACACACCTTCAAATGAGTCTTAGAGTTACATCAGGAACAAGTACGGTCGTGAAGAGATTACCAGATGCGGTCAACACAGCACTCATTTCTAATAATGATGTTACTGGTGGTTACCACCTGGCCAGCGCCCATCCCAGTCTCGCACACTCACGAGAATGGTTTACTGTCTAACAGAGCACTCTTTCAGCATCTCGTGGTCTACCATTCCGGTTCGGATGAGACAAAATCCGAAAGTCGAGCGGCTCATTTCCATTGGGTCTTTGTTTTTGGAAATGAAGCACAGGATGAATGCTTTCCTGATCTGGCTCACGATGCCTTGTTGACATCAACCAATTTAATGGATGTCCAGTCTCAACTTCTGGAATTGCCAATCCTATTCCTGCCAAACGAGAATTTTGCCTCTGCCGTTTCTAGACAGCCAGTTCCCGGAAATGATATGCCATTCGGGTCCTTCGATACGGGTACGTCCAAACGCACTCTCTTTTGTGTCTGGAACTGCTAAGGCCCCCCTTGCTCTGCTGATGAACTCGTAATTCGATTCTCTGGAGACATTCCAGAACCGAACATCAGAACCATCTTATTGTGCCTCTTGTTCCAGGGGCCGTCATCCAGCATACCGCTCACTGCAACGACTGGTGCGTTCATTCTGACGGGACCTTGCCTCACTCCAGCATTCAGCTGATCGAATCTGGCCTGTCTTGAAGAACATCACGATTTGCACTCCTTCAGGAAACAATTTATGCAATCTCTCAATTCCCGTATTGCCTTATGCCGAACAACGGGACGTCAATTGACGCCCTGGCTGTTTCTGTTAGTCGCCCTGGCTGTTTTTTCACTCTCGCCTGGAGGCAGCCAGTCCCTCTCAGAGTCGATGGCTCTGGCGGAACCTCCCGCAAGTGAAAAAACACCCAATAAAACCACACCTGTGGCAGCAGAACAGGAAGAATCTCTGATCATTTTCCCGCAGTCCAAATGGGAATCATCGAATGTTGAGATCAGCAAGTCCGTCGAGCAGCCGTATGTAAAAACGATTCGACTGACCGGCAAAGTCTCCTTGAATGAAGATCGAATCTCCCATGTTTACCCCATGGTTGAAGGTGCCGTCGACAAGGTTGGAATCTCACTGGGAGATGTTGTGGAGGCAAACCAGCAACTGATTGTGATTCATAGCCGGGAAGTGGGTGTCGCAAAGCTGGAACTCTTCCAGGCCAGGCTGCGAGAGGAAATGGCAATCGTGAAAGATACTCTGCAGAAAGAACTGGCCACCAATACCAGAGAATTGCTCACTGCGTTACGAAACTGGGAGGACATTACTGAGATTCAGGCCCGTCTGAGTGATAAAAACATGGGTGAGTTTCGAGAACGACTGCTCATCGCCTACTCCGATTACATCAAGTCACAGGCCGACATGACCAGACTGGAAGAAGCCGGAGACTCAGGAGCGGTCTCTGGCAAGCAACTGCTCGCCGCCAGAGCCAAACGAAATTCAGACCTCGCAGCATTCCAGGCGCGCGTGGAACAAATCGCCTATGAACTTGAAACGTCTCTGCTGTCTACTTCTCAGGCTGTCCGACAGGCAAATACAGAAGTCGCGGTAGCCACCACCAGTTTGAGAATCCTGGGGTGTGACGAAAACGAAATTGCCGACATCAACCCACTTGATCAGGGAGAATCCATTTCTCATTACCAGATCCGGGCTCCGTTCAAAGGCACCGTCATTGCCAAGGATGTCACACTTGGAGAACAGGTTCGCCCTGACAATCAGATTCTTACCATAGCAGATCTGTCGACAGTCTGGATCGAAACGGACATCTTTGAAAAAGACATTCCTCTCCTGGCTTTACAGAAAGATGCAGAGATTCTGGTCACCAGTGAGGCGTGGCCTGGTAAAACTTTTGCCGCCCAGGTGTTTTACACGGGCGAAGTGATGGACGAATCGACTCGCACGGTCAGCATGCGGGCCATTGCTCCCAATGCAGAGCATATGCTTAAGCCTGGCATGTTCGTTACCGTGCAACTGCAGCTGAAATCTGCTGAAGATTCAGTACAGGTCCCCTCCACTGCGGTACAACTGCATGAGGGCAGGCATTTCGTGTTTGTTCATCAGCAGGGAGATCAGTTTGTTCGCCGCGATGTCCAACTGGGACGAACGGATAGAAACTGGTCTGTCGTTGAAAGCGGATTGACCAGGGAAGATACGGTTGTCACATCGGGTGGGTTCATTCTGAAATCAAAAATGCTCGAAGAGCTGTTGGCGGAGGAATAAGCCCATGATTAACAACATTATCGAATGGTCTTTGAATAATCGGTTTATCGTCATGCTACTCGCCCTGGTCATTCTAGGCCTGGGGGCGTTTTCT
>JAGQQT010000143.1 GCA_020426065.1 Planctomycetaceae bacterium
CGACCAGCCACATCTTTACCCAGGAACAGCGGCAAACGCATTGCGTCCGATTCTTCCTGGGAATTTTCGATCAGTTCCTTGAGGCGGACCATCACCTGCTTGTCGTTTGGCACTTCCACGCCCACGGTGTTTTTGCCTGGAATCGGCGAAACAATCCGGACGGCAGGCACGCGCAATGCGATCGCCAAATCATCGGCCAGAGCGGTCACTTTGTTGACGCGCAGTCCCGGTTCCAGATCCAGCTCGAACTGCGTGACGACCGGACCGGTATCAATTTCCGAGACTTTCACATTCAGGTTGAATTCCTGAAACGTCTTTTCGAGAGTCGCCGCAGCAAGCTGCGCTTTTTTGGCCAGCAGCTCGTAAGGGAAATCCTCCGCTTCCTCGAGGAGCTCGAGGGGAGGTAATTCAAAAGGGAGCGGATCGGCGACTTCCTCCTCATACTCGTCCTGCCTGCGATGATCCACAGAAGCAGCAGGAGGATTCACCTTGAACGGCATGGTTGCCACCGGCTCGTCATCAAAGTCTTCTTCCACGCGGCTGGCGAGTTTTTCTTCCCGCCGGACCGGCTCACACAAAGGCATGTCGAGGAGTGTTTTCCGCTTGACTTCCTCAGGATTCGGCTGGGCCGGGCGGATTTTAGAATGAACCGCAATCACCGGAAACAGCAGGAATTTCTTCAGCAAGGCAATCGCGAAGAATTCTGCTGCCAGCATCAGTCCAGCAAACATCAGCGTGGTCAGCACCAGGCAGGATCCCACCAGCGAAAACTTTTTCTCGAGCATCAATACGCCCATCGCGCCAATTCGTCCGCCACTGCCGTAGAGTCCTGGCTTACCCAGTCCCGGCAAAAACAGGTTCAGGAACGTCGCCACGGAAAACACGATCAGACAGATTCCCAGCGTTCTAAGGAACAGATCGCGAATCGGCTGCGTGGAAAACAGTCGCAGATCAAATACAAAGGCGGCCACAATCAGAATGTAGCAGGAATAGCCCAGACCGTTCATGAACAGGTCTGCCGCTCGCGCCCCGACAGGACCGCAGAGATTTTCCACAGTTTCCACAGTGGGATAAACCGATGTGGCCGGAGCGTCATAAGGACTGAAACTGATCACACTCAGCGCGACAAACAGCAGACAGGCGAAAAGCCCGAGCGCTGCCAGATCAGTCTTGAGACGCTGATAGTCGATCATGGGGATTGATAATATTCTTCATCCGTCGATCTGATGTTTGCATGACGGATCAGGTTGAGAGTGCGTGAGGTGCCCCCCGGTTGCCCAGCAACCGGGGTGACCCCGAGAGACACGACTTTCTGAGACCAGCACTCACACGAATTGCGTAAAAGACAAGGTCAACGACCGGGGGCAACCTCCATGCTGTCACCCCCGTTTCGCTGCTATGACATCCGTGCAAAGCACAATACCTATTGAGACGCCTGGTTTTGTCGGCAATCATCCTCCAGATCGCATGCCGATGGCGTGACGCGACCAGATGTCCCTTGACGCTCGATAAGCTTCCCGCCGCCTGCCTCATCAAATCGCCAACTGCCTTCACGCCCTGGCGACAGATTCAGACGGAATTCAACTCATGATTCGAGCAGAAACAGTCTCACGACAAACTTATCACACGAACAAAGCCCGTGTTGTCTTTTTGCAACATTTGCAAAGCGTTGTCCCTTGCTGCACTGTCCAGGCTGATCATTGTGAGGAGCGTAGCAGTAGCGCTGACAGCAGACAAAGAATTCAACCAGGCAGCGCATTTCCTGAAAATTCGATTCAAGAAATGTGATGAAGTCTTGCGGCTGGAGATCGATCACTCAAATGCAGAATCATTTGACATCGAAATCATCAACGGACTCGGCCAGCTTCGGAGCGGAAGCGGGTGAGGATTTGCGCTGAGTTCCCGATTTCTGCGCGGGAACAGGTGCCGGTTCTGTGGGACGGAGCATCAGCCAGGCCAGCAAGCCCACCAGTGGAACCACAACACCCGCTGAAATGAGAATCCAGAACTGCCTGGTCTCTGTGAAGGGAACCTCGGGATGAATGGTGCGTACGAAAATATTATCGACAGCCAGCTGGAACGATTTTGTTGTTGGCGTGTTCACCGTTAACGCCACGCACACACCCGTAACTGGCCCCGCACCACATTCCATCTTGCCAATGACATCAAAACCTTCCTGGCCGGCAGATCGATGAGCGCATTCAATCATTCCTCCCATCCGGGTGACCTTCAGTGTCCCGCGCTCAGCGGTGGTCGGTTCGATTTTCCAGTGACTCTTCAAATCCTTCAGTTTGGGAGCAAAGTAAGCTACCACACCATTTCCTGCCCCCTTGTGATTCACGCGGCTGAAGTGGCAGTCAAAATCCTGGGCATAAATCAGCAACTCCAGGTTGATATATTCCTTTTCGGGATCTGGCAGGGGGGAAAGCAGACTGTAGTCGTACATCGCTTCAAAGTCCCCCGGAATATCAAACTTTCCCTGGGTACGAATCTGCTCTCGGGGCTCCTTGCGAGGTGGTATGGTAAAGACCATGGATTCATCCTTGATCTCCACCTTTCCCACATCCGGTGCCGGGCGGGCCATTTGCCAAACGGTCCGATCAAAACTGTTTCCACTGAAATGCTCAGTGATGCTGATCCGGCCTTCCTGTTCTTCACAGCCAGGAATGACCATCGCCACAAACAGACAGGCGATCACTCTCATTGAAATCGTGTTCAAGTTATCCCGCCTTCTCAAGAGAGTGTTTGAATTCAATGAAAACCTGAGCCCACAGTTCAGTCACCTTCTGAGATTGTCGCCAGGGCCTGCCAGACTCCCAGATCAATTGACTCCGAGGTAAATCGGGCAGAGGCATCTCCCAGCAGAAGATTGACTCCTCCATCATGGTGACTGGTGGCCGTCATCACAACGCCATCCCAGGTGGTTCCATTCTTGCAGCTGAGTCGATTGGGTCCCAGAGAATGATTGTATCGGGTCCAGTTCATATTCCCTTCGAGCCAGGTTTGTCCCGAATCATAATCACGTGTGGTATAGAGCGAAGAATTCTCCCAGTCGAGTTCATCGCAGGCCTTGCGAAAATCTGGCTCCGTCCACAGGTTGTCGAGATTATACACATCCGACAATCGATCCAGAACGTTGGGATCACCTGTCCCTTTGCAGCGTTCCGAGAACATCGCCGTATTACTCAGGCCATCCTTCACGCCTCCCAGGCGGATACTGGAAATCTGCCCGAACATGCCATTCCCGTTTCTGCCAGTCCAGGTACTCCCATTGCAGGATCGATAGTTGTTGGTTCCCCAGGGAAAGGGCATTCGTTCCAGGTCGGAAGGACATTGAAAAACCTCGATTCGCTGTGTGGCGGCCGGACCATTGGCTCCCAGTTCACCATTGGGACCGGTTTCAGCACTGACATACGGATGAAAAGGCGCGAGGTTAAAGTCAATCAACTCCCAGGCGGCTGACTGTTCCAGAAAGGGCAACAACTGGGTATGGCAGGCATAGCGACGATCCTCAAGAGTCCCCTTGTGAGCAACAACTGGGTGCGTGTCATAGCCCACCCCAAAGGGGAGCACGCGGTGCACATCATGATAATTGTGCAGAGCCAGCCCGATCTGCTTGAGATTTGCCAGGCATTTCAGCCGGCGCGATGTTTCCCGCACCCGTTGAATGGCGGGCAGCAGCAAGGCGATTAAAATGGCAATCACGGCAATGACCGTCAACAGTTCAACAATCGTCATTCCCTGACGCCGACGCGAATTCGGAAATGGACTTTGACCGGGCAACCCGAGGTGTGAGCGTTCGACCATGGGATCTGCGATTCCAACACGTTAAAAAACTGCTGCAAACTCAGGACGCAAGCGGTATCTCAAGAGTTCCCGGGAATTGCCGAAGTGGAGAAAATGTGTACCGATACATTCCCATACGGAACGAATTCCGTCAATCGGTGCTGCAGCATCCCGTTTTCCACGCACCATTTTGCTGTACAGGTTCCACTGGGATTTACCCTGAGTTAAATTAAGTGCTGTTCCGGGAATGGAACTGGTTCGACATCAAAGACCAGAAGAAGCGAGCGAAGCCAGGAGACTGCCAGATGGGCCTTTTTGATTTACTGTTCGGAAGCAGGAAGCCTTCCAATGTTGAGGTCGTTCCCGATCGGATCTGGATGACCACCCAGGCCAAGTTTGCAGGTTTGACGAAAGAAGCCCGGATACGCTCGCAGTCGGAAACGGTCGCCATTCTGCTGGTGGCTCATTTTCCTGATGTCCTTGCCAGGCTGGAAGAAATCGCCGAGAAGAATTCCTGGGAAGTCCCCTGCCAGGCAGTGCTCGCAGGCAATCTCAACACCGATCTTGCGTCCAGCCTGAGACTGGATGATTCTTGTATCATCGACATCATCGTGGGCGAGCGTCATCCGTTGCCCTCGGTGGATGACAATCTCCATGCGTTTGCCAACGAGCTTTCGTGCCGATGCCGCTTTTCCCATCACATGTCGCTCGATGATGCCGTGATGAAGGTCTTCGCCGGAGCCTGGGTTAAGGATATCCTGAAACAGCTCGGAATGACGGAAGAGGAAGCCATTGAAAGTTCGATGGTATCCCGTCGGATTCGGCAGGCACAGCAGAAGATTGAAGGGCGAACCTTTGGAAGCCAGCAGGCCGAATCCGCCGCTCAATGGCTCGAAAAGAACGTGCCCGATCTGCTGCAGAAATAGTAACCTGAACATTCGAGTCAGATCGAGTCTCGACTGAGACGTCCTCATCTCAGTCGAGAACCACTTGGAATCAGGCCATTACTCTTTTATTCCAGTACCTGTCGGCATTGGCAAGGCACTTGGACTCGTCTTCTTTGTTCCAGAGTTCAAGTGCATTCGTGTCCTCACTCTTCAGGAACAGGTGGAGTTTTCCATCGATGATCTTGAAGTTGGTTGGATCTGCTTCAAATTCCTTTTCAATGGACATCCCGAAGGCACACATTCCATCGTATGCGGGAAGATACCTTTCGGGATCTCGATCAAATTCCTGTTTCACCTCTTCATTGACGAAGTGATACAGCTTTCCGTTGTATGTAGAACTGTACTCAGAGTGACCCTGCATTGGTTCACCCACTGCAAAGTAAGCGACGGGGCAAAAGCCGTTGAGTTCGGGAGTATGTTGTTCATTCATGTTTGTAGTCTTTCAATGAGATTGTAGCTGACTGGAAAATGGGATTATCAATTACTGTTTAACCTGAGGCCGGGCAGCCCGCAGCACGGGATAGGTGTCCGTAAACACGTAATCCTCTCTGGCACCTGAGTGACAGGTGTTGCAGGATTCTGTTTTCATCCGCATTCCGGACGGGGAGTAATCAGGAGCCTCTCCAAAACGGAAAAATGCCCAGCCACCTGGCTCCTCTTGAAATCGCTTACGGTCTTTCACCATCGCTTCCAGGCTGATGAACTCTCCCTGAAAGTAGCCATGGCCGCTGTCCATCGACTTGCCACCGACGGAAACAAGTTCTTTCAGGATGACTGTCCCGTCGGGAAATGTGCCGGTCTGCTTGTACCTGGCGAAACTGGCAGGGTCGATATACACGTTGTGGAACTCTGGAAACGCTGCTTTCCCATCATTCATGTCGTTAGGAGTTACGGGTGCTCCAACAAAAACCCATTCCCGATGATCGACAGGGCGGATCAGTTCCCCTTGGGCGTTATACGTTGCCGCTCGCTTTTTCATGGACGACGACATCTCCACAGCCTCGGCCTGACTGTGTCCCATCGAGTCCGAAGAACCGCAACCCGCAGTCATCAACGGCACGCTGCCGGCTCCCAGAAGCACCACGAGTGCTCCAAACTGTAATCGCTTCATCTTTAAGACCTCCTCACAAGGATCGAATGCTGGCCCCTGGCTGCACCTGAGCCAGTTGGCATGGAGGTCGCTGAAGCAATGGGGATGCCACTTCTTAAAAGAAAAAAGCAAATAAGTACATCCCCTTTAATAGCTAGTAGTTACGGGTTTTTATCATTTTTGTCCAACACGCCGTGGACACGACATTTCACATCTAGTTACGATATTTCGTATCCCGAACCAAGGATTTCCGCCCATGAACAAACTCGCCGATACCAGATTTTCCTCCCCCTCCTCCCTCTCCGCTGATCCGGATGCCACTCTCAGATCGATCATGGAAGGAACTGCCGGGGCCCGGGGGGATCACTTTTTCAACTCGCTTGTGCAGTACCTGGCAATCTCGCTCAAGGTGAAATCCTCTTTCGTCGCGGAGTTCAATCCGGAACGAACCCACGTCCACACTCTTGCCGTCTGGGTGAATGGCGCACTGGTCTCAAACTTTCAGTTCGACATTGAAGGGACTCCCTGCAAGCAGGTCCTCACCGGATCGATTCAGCACTTTGCTGATAATGTTCAGCAACTGTTTCCGACTAACGATCATCTCAGGCAACTTGAGGCCCGCAGCTATCTTGCCATTCCACTGACCGATGACTCCGGAGAAGTGGTCGGTCATCTGGCCGTGATTGATGACAAACCTCTGGATGCCGATGAAAGGGAACTTTCGATCTTTCACATCTTCGCGGCCCGTGCTACTGCCGAACTGGTCCGTCGGCAGGCGGAACGCGAGTTGAGCGACAGTCGGAAACGGGAACATCGTCTTCGGGCGGAACGTCAGCGGATTGAGGCTGAAGTCGCCTATCTGCGGGAAGAACTCCGCTCACGTTCCGACTTCGCCGAGATCGTTGGGGAAAGTGATGGCATCTGGAAGGTACTCAGAAACATCGACATGGTCGCTCCCACGGACAGCACCGTACTGATTCTTGGCGAAACCGGAACAGGCAAGGAACTTGTTGCCAGGGCCATTCACAAAAACAGTAAACGGAGCAATGGAGCCTTTGTACGGGTGAACTGTGCAGCGCTTCCAGAATCGCTTCTGGAAAGTGAACTGTTTGGCCATGAACACGGTGCCTTCACCGGAGCAACACAACAGAGAGCTGGCCGGTTTGAACTGGCGGATAACGGTACCATCTTTCTGGACGAAATCGGTGAAATGCCGCTGCCAGCCCAGTCCCGTCTACTGCGGGTCCTGCAGGAGCAGGAACTCGAACGGGTCGGCAGCAGCCAGACAATCCGCATCGATACCCGCGTGCTGGCCGCAACGAATCGCAACCTGCTCGACATGGTCGAAGAAGGAACCTTCCGGGAAGACCTCTATTACCGGCTGAATGTATTCCCCATTCAGATTCCACCTTTACGGGACCGCACTGAGGATATCCCGACACTGGTTCGTTTCTTTCTGGCCAAACATGCGGAACGGCTCAACAAACTCATCGAACACATTCCTCAGGCTGTCTTGCGAGATCTGCAGGCCTACTCCTGGACAGGCAACGTTCGGGAACTAGAAAACGTTATTGAAAGGGCCATGATTCTCTCCACGGGCAATACCCTGCAACTCCCTTCGGGTGTGCTGCCGGTTCGAAAAGCCAAATCATTCCGCAGTTCCGTACTGCGTCCTCTGGACGAAGTTGAGGAAGAGCACATTCGAGCAGTGCTGGAGCACACGGGTGGCATCATCGCCGGTCCTCATGGAGCGGCGAAAATCCTGGAACTGAATCCCAACACCCTGCGCAGCCGCATGGAGAAACTTGGGATCCGATCACAGCGATAACCCCCGACTTTCCACGCTCGCAGAATCGTTACGTTCTGCAGAATCGATTCCCGGGCCGGACTCTACCTGTGTGAACTCCGCCTGCGAACCGGGAATTTCTCATTTCGGCCTCCGGGGGCAAGCTACGTTTACACAGAGTCCCGCTGCTGCGCGCCCGATTTTGACCGGACGCAGATTACAGGAATCATTCAGATTGTGCGGGAATCCTTCTGTATTCGAGATTTGTCATGCATTCCCGTCGGGCCTTTACACTGATTGAGCTGGTGATCGCCGTCCTGGTGATTGGCATCCTTTCCAGCGTGGCCGGACCAAAGTTCGCCCAATCCCTGAACCGAATGCGGGTTGAGCAGGCCGCCAATCGAATCAAGGCGGATCTGCAGTATGCCCGGGCTTATGCCATTACCAACAGTCTTTCCGTCACGATTCAGTTTTCCACCGCCAATCATAACTATGAACTGGTCGGCCTGAAAAATCTGGATCGCCCTTCAGCAGCCTACATCGTGGAATTGGATGACGCTCCCTATAACGTGCGGCTTTCCTCTGCCAGTTTCAATGCGAACACCAGTGTGACATTCAGTGTTTATGGTCAGCCCAACAATGCGGGCTCGATTGTGGTGCAGCTGTCTGGTGTTTCCAAAACGATTTCCATCAGTGCCGACTCCGGGAAAGTGAGCGTGCTCTGATGGCCAGATCCACTCCCGTGCAGCCTGCCGGGTACACGTTAATCGAACTGCTGGTGTCCATGGTGGCGACCACCGGATTGCTGCTGGCGCTCTCCTCCACACTCATGATCGCCCTGCAGTCCACCAATCCGGACAACTTTATCACTTCTAAAACCGTCAAAGCCTATGCCATCCTGGCGGACATGGATGCTGAATTGCAGTCCGCAGTATCGATCAAGAATAAGGCTACGACAAAAATCAACTTCAATGTCCCGGATCGCTCCGACTCTGATACTGCCGAAGAAACGATTGAATATTTCTGGGGAGGCACGGGATTGCCGCTTCAGCGGAAATATAACAATGGCAGTTACGAAACCCTGCTGGACTCTGTTCAGTCTCTTTTGCTGACCTATACCCAGGATGGTTCAAATG
>JAGQQT010000144.1 GCA_020426065.1 Planctomycetaceae bacterium
TGGCAATACGGCCATCAAAGTAAGCATCATCCGGGACGTCATACTTCTCTGTTCGAGGAACTCCGCTCAATTCCGGTGGCAATTTTCCTTTGATTTTTGGGATGTCTTCTCCATGAGAACCGTAATGCATGACAGCCGGGACGGACCAGGAATCGGGGTCTCCTTTGAATTTATCCTGCCGGAAGTTGTGAAAAATCTTTCCGATGTTCTGCGCGAAGTAACCGTTCTGCTTGAAGTGCTGCGGCAGGGAAACTAACTGAGGAAACTTCTCACGGAAGTGAGGAGGCAACGTGCAGATGCCGAGGGTTTCTGGCCGCAAGCCGGTCAGAAGTGAACTGCGGGAAGGATTGCAGACTGCCTGCTGGCAATAGGCTCGCTCAAAGAGAGTCCCCTGCTCTGCCAGACGATCGATGTGAGGAGATTTGACGAGGGTCTCTCCATAACAACCCAACTCCACACGCATGTCGTCTACCGCAATCAACAGCACGTTGGGAGGAGCGGCGAGGGCACGGGCAGATGTGATCCAGGGTATATCAACTGTCACCAGCAGCAATATGACAGAAATCCATCGACCTGGGTGAAGCTGCCAGTGCGGTATTGTTAAGTTTGTCATGTGAGTCGATTCCATGAGTAGAACAGGTCTGTAAGGTTTGATAACGATCACGTGAATGGATTCACTCCCTGCAATCCCCCAATTTAGAGACTCATTCCTGCTGCGAAAAGGAACCGCCAGCTGCGAAATCCGGAACAGGTAGTATTAACGTGAGTGAAAAGAAACGCTAACCTATGGTCCCCGTTGAGGTTCAGCATGTATTTTGAGTTGATGTCGGTCTTTTACTCTTTGACAGGAAATCCATGACTCTTCCGACATCCCGGTTCAAACCGCCTCCAGAGCATCTGATCGCGATCAAGCGTCCCCTCCTGGTTTTGTGCCTGTTGACGCTGCTGATATTTATCGGGACGGTCGGATTCCGGTTCGTCAAGGGAACCAACTGGCTGGAATCGCTGTACCTGTCTGTGATTACTCTCACAACACTGGGCTGTCGGGATCCCGCTGAGGATTCCCGGACGATGCTGTTTGTGGTGCTCTATCTGTGCATGGGGCTGGGCCTGTTCAGTTACAGTCTGTTTACTCTGGGCCAGAGTCTGCTGGACCCTCAATTCCGTCTTTTCTGGAAGCAGCGACGCATGTTGAACCGCATTGAATCCATGAACAACCATCATATTGTATGCGGGTTTGGTCGGATGGGACGAACCATCTGCGACTATCTTCATCGCCGGAAGAAACCATTTGTCGTGATTGACCCGGATGAGTCTTCGCTGGAAGCTCGTTGTCGACAGATGAACTGGACTTACATTGTAGGAGATGCCACAGATGATGTTCATTTGCGGCAGGCTGGAATCGAACGAGCCCAGGCTCTGGCCTCGGTTCTCCCTTCGGATGCGGACAATACCTATGTTGTTTTGTCTGCCCGTATGCTGAACAACAAAATGCAGATAGTCGCCCGGGCCAGCGATGAGAAAGCGATTGAGAAAATCGAAAGAGCCGGAGCTACCCGGGTCATCAGTCCCTTCAGCAGTGGGGGAGTCAAAATGGCCCGGTTCATGATTAACCCCTCGGTGGAAAGTTTTGTTGAGGTGGCAGATCAGCACGATTCAGATCTGGAACTGGTGGAGGTACTCGTTACGGAACAGAGTTCACTGGCCGGAAAGAAACTGTCCGAAACGCGTTTTGCCGAAAGGGGTATTATGATTCTGGCCATCCGTCGTGCGAGCGGACAACGACTGCTCCCACCTCCCGGCCAGACAGTCCTGTCACCCGGCGATAATCTGTTCGCCTTTGGTCATGCGGAACGAATGGCGGCATTGATCGAAGAATGTGGGCATCTGGGAGCCATTGACTGAGACAGACCTCGGAAACGCTTCAACAGCCACTCAGGAGCTGAAAGCTTGGCAGAACTGCGGGTAAAAGTTGTTCCCGGTTCCTCGCGGAATCAGATTGCCGGCTGGCATGGGGGAGGATTACGCATCAAGGTTCAGGCGCCAGCAGAAAACGGCAAAGCCAATCGGGCAGTCATCGAACTACTGGCGGGGGCGACAAATATGCCGCGGACTTCCCTCTCAATCAGCTCCGGAGAAACTTCCCCCCACAAGGTAATCTGCTGGGAGGGGGTAACAGACGAACATTTGCGTGAACTTTTGGAGGTTTACCTGGGAGAAAACAGGGATTCGTAACCAGCATTTTGAAGACGAAAGCCGATTCAGGACTTTTCATTGAATGAGCCTTGGGTATATTGTACGCAGGGCCGCATATTCATGATCGTTTTTCTCGCAAAGGCTGGAATCCTGATGGTGGCCTGTTTTCTTTCATGGTGGGGCAAACTGGATAATTTTCTGCAGAATCAGCTTTCTGCATCCCGACCCCATGTTTCGGCTTCCCGGCATGCTGCTCAGCGTATGTTTACCCAACAGGCAGCAGAATCACTCGAATTTCGAGAGCTGCTCACCGCTGTGGATCTGACAGCTCGTGAGCAATTGCTGCTGGAACTGATCAACCGGGCTCGGGCCAACCCCACCGCTGAAGCAAACCGTTATGGAATCGATCTGAATCAGAACCTCAGCCCGGGAACAATCAGTCCGGATCCCAAGCAACCACTCGCCCCCAACCAGATTCTGCTGAATGTGGCCCGTGCCCACTCAGATGACATGTTGCTTTACGATTACTTTTCTCATACCGGACGCGATGGCAGCAGTCCCGGAAACCGGATCACCAACGCCGGATATTTCTCCAATACTTACGGAGAAAATATTTCCTGGGGAGGATCGACCGGTCCGATTGATGAAGATGCCCATGTTTACGAACGACATCGCCGGCTGTTCCTCAGTGCTGGTCACCGCGAGAATATCCTGGAAAATAACTTTTGTGAACTCGGAGCGGTAATCAGTTACGGGTTATTTACCAATACAGACGGGAGAACCTACAACGCATCCATGGTCACTGAAGACTTTGCGGCATTTTACAACAGCAACTTCTTCCTGACAGGAGTTGTGTTCACGGATGCCAGCAATGGTTCGGCCAGTGATGATAACTTCTACACGATTGGCGAAGCCGCAGGCGGCGGAACAGTGACGGCGGTCAATCTTACCACAAATACCGTCTACACGAATGATATCGGAACCGCAGGAGGATACGTTCTGCAGCTTCCGAATGGGACTTACCGGGTCACGGTCACCGGGGGAGCGTTGGGCTCTGCGGAATATGTGGTCGATCAGGTGGTCGTCAACTCCCGCAATATAAAAGTAGATTTTGAAACCACCACTGCCACTCCCGTCACCCCTGGAGGAAACAGCTACACAACTTCGTTCACGGGGTTTGTTAACGGGAATCTGTGGGTCAGCCAGTTTGAACAGGGAAGCTGGCAAACCAGCCGCTGGACTCAATGGTCTTCGACTCAGATTGTGCAGATGGTCCAGGGAGATTTTAACGGGGATGGAATTCAGGACATTGCCGGTTGGACTCCCACAGGGGAATGGCGGGTTGGTCTGTCCAATGGTCAGAATCAGTTTACCGATCAACTCTGGACGACCTGGCGAACAACAGGTATCAAAGAAATAAAAGTGGGCGATTTCAACAATGACGGTCTGGATGACATCATTGGATTTTTCGAAGCCAACGGGCGAGGAAGCTGGTGGGTAGCCCAGTCGACCGGAACCCAGTTTGTCTCTCGTCAGTACGGTGTGTTCCATGACTACAACGATGTGGTCACCACCATGACCGGGGATTTTGATAACAATGGCACAACCGATCTGGCTGTGCAGACACAAAACGGCAGCTGGTGGATTGCCAAGGCGATCCAGGGGAGCTTTACCTATCAGAAATTCTCTCAGTGGAATGTTTCTAACGGCATCGATCATTTCCAGGTCGGCGATTTCAATGCGGATGGCCGTCTGGATGTTGCCGGGCTGATTGGGAGTGGAGCACAACGGCAGTGGTGGGTTGGTCTGTCCAACGGTATCCGATTCATCAATCGCAACTGGTCCACCTGGACAGTGAACGGAACGTTAGACTCTGTTGTTGCCGGAGACTTTGATGGAGACGGTGCAACGGACCTGGCTGGCCTGTTTAACGGACAACACTGGTGGGTCAGCCGCTCAGTCCGGAATCGGTTTGAGACGTCCAAGTGGGATCAGTGGGGATTTGCCCTGAATGGCTTGAGACAGGTTTCGGTAGCCGATATTGATCAGGACGGTAAAGATGACCTTGTCGGCTGGGATCAACAGGGATGGTGGAACTGGGGACGTTCAGTTGGAAGTCAGTTTAATACCTCACGCACCATCCAGTGGGCTCCCAATGGAAACTGGACTGCCGCTCTGGTGGGAGACTTCGTCCAGAATGGTGTGACGAACAATGAAATCCTGAGTGCGGACGTATTTGCCAATGAGGCCCTGCTTGATTATCTCAATCGAATTTCCCCGGAAGGCCTCAACTGACACGCATGATTTATCCCGCTGAACACCAAACTGAACTGGATCTGGCCGCTCAACAACTCGGCACTCTACTGCTTGAGACCGGACAGAAAATTGTGTTCGCTGAAAGCTGTACGTGCGGATTACTGGCAGCAAAACTGGGAGAGATCCCCGGCATTTCAGCTGTACTGTGCGGATCCGCGGTCACGTATCAGAACGAAACCAAACATGCCTGGCTGAATATCGACAACGGCATTTTGATCGATCCAGGACCAGTGAGCCATGAAACAGCTGAACTGATGCTGCAGGGTGTTCTGCGGTCAACTCCACATGCTGATGTTGCCGTTGGGGTCACCGGTTTTCTCGGACCAGATTCTGCTTCCCTGCTCGATGGTCAGGTCTATTACGGCATACTGTTTCGGAGAGAATTCTCATCTCCAAGAATTGAAGCGGTCCGTCTGCCAACGAGTTATCCAGAAAACTATGCCGGAGAAAAATCATTGCGTCTGCAGCGGAGGTATGATGTTTCCGTACGCATCTTTCAACTGGCTTATGCTGAATTGAAACGTGAGTCTGAGCGGTAACTGTCTTTTCAGTAGACACGGCTGGATGATGCTTCACATTCCCAGATGGAATCCGAGTCCAGCTCGAGCATGATACTGTGCAGGATCTGGGCCGCCCGATCAACCATTTCTGCTGTGATATCCAGGTGAGTCACGAAGCGGACGCGTGTAGCATCGATGGCGTAAAACTTGACTCCTTTTTGAGCTGCCCGCTGAGAGAATTCCTGGGGAGTGATCCGACTGCGGTCCACTTCAGCAAACAACACGTTCGTCTCGACATGATCCACATTGAGACTCAGCCCGGGAATCTGTGCCAGTTTTTCAGCCAGTCGTCGAGCATTCTGATGGTCTTCCGCCAGACGGTTGCGATGATGTCGCAGAGCGTATAGAGCGGAAGCCGCTACAACCCCCGCCTGCCTCAACGCTCCTCCAAACAGTTTTCGGGCGCGTCGGGCTCGCTTGATGATTTGCTCATCACCCACCAGCATCGATCCCATCGGACAACCCAGTCCTTTTGAGAAGCAGATACTGACCGTATCAAACAGTCGGGCGACCTGATCGGGACGATAACTTTGTGAGACACATGCATTAAACAGCCGGGCACCGTCCAGATGGCATTTCAGATCATTTTCCCGGGCCCAGCCAGTTGCACGCTCCAGTTGATCGAGCGGATAAGCTCGACCACCGCCAATGTTGGTTGTGTTTTCCAGGCACAAAACCCTGGGCCAGGGAAAGTGTTGTTCCCTCGGCTTGAGACTGCCTTCCAGGTGTTCACGGTCCAGCATCCCCCCTTCACCCGGAACCAGAATTGAGGTGACTCCAGCAAGGGCAGCGGGTGCTCCCCCCTCGTAATTGGCCAGATGCCCCTTCTGCTCGATGACAATGGCATCTCCCGGATGGCAGTGAGACCAGATGGCTGCCTGGTTGGATTGTGTGCCGGAGCAGCAATACACCGCAGCCGGTTTCTGGAACAATTCCTGACAATAGGCTTCCAGGGCATTCACGGTCGGATCTTCACCAACCATGTCATCCCCCACTTCGGCCTCAAACATGGCCCGGCGCATTCCTTCCGTCGGTTTGGTGACAGTATCGCTTCTCAGATCGACAACAGCCTGTTCATCGTTCATGATGGGGGAAGTCCGAAATAGGGCGGGAGGAATATGTCTGTCCTGGGTGTCCATTCCTGCTGATGAAGTCAAAAGCGGAATCTGCACCCTCGACAGGGACTCGATTTCTACTATAACAAAAACGAAACCGGTGTCATCCAGATCTGCAGTTTGAGAGGAATCCCCGTTGTCTTCATTGTCGATGAAATTGATTCGCCTTGACGATCCTGCCGCCGAGCAGGAATTTGAGGCCTTACGGGCGGTGCTCAGCCCGCAGGGAGATGTGGTTTCTGAAGCTGGCAAGCAACGGACGATTGCCCTGTTTGGAGAACCGTTGTCTCCTCAGCAGGTGGTGGAACGAATCTGCCGGGATGTTCGAGAACGGGGTTTGTCCGCGTTACTGGAATACACAGAAAAGCTGGATCGCAAGTCCCTGGACGCGGCCTCGCTGAGAGTCAGTGAACAGGAACTGGCAGCCGCTCATCAGGCCGCCGCACCGGAATATCTGGATGTCATTCGACAGGTTCGGGACAACATTCTCGAATTTCAGAAAGCGATTCTGAATCGGGATGTTGAGCTGGTGCGGGATTTTGGTCCCGGTCGAGTGGAACTCCGTCAGCGCTATCTGCCCATGAAGCGGATTGGGATTTGTGTTCCCGGTGGAGCAGCCGCGTATCCCTCAACTTTACTCATGACTGCAGTTCCCGCACAGGCCGCTGGCGTTCCGGAAATTGCGGTTGTTGCTCCCCCGACGGCATTCGGCAGCTACAATGTCGATCTGCTGGCCGCCTGCCATGAGTTAGGTGTAAAAGAAGTTTATCGCTGCGGAGGAGCCCAGGCTGTTGCCGCACTGGCTTACGGGGTGGAAGGTATCCCCCAGGTTGACAAAATCGTCGGGCCGGGGAATCTGTTTGTCGCTCTCGCCAAACGACTGGTCTTTGGCGAAGTCGACATCGACAGTATTGCCGGGCCCAGTGAAGTGATTGTTCTGGCCGATGAATCTGCCAATCCCCGTTTTGTTGCCAGTGATCTGATTTCCCAGGCTGAGCACAGTCCCGGTTCAGCGGTTCTAATTACCTGGCACGAACCGTTGATCGAACAGGTCCGGGCAGAGCTGGATCGTCAGCTCTCCCAGCTTGAACGAGGGGATCTTGCCCGGGAATCACTGGAGCAATATGGAGCGTTTCTGCTGGCCAAAGACGCTCAGGAGGCAGCCGAAGTGACGGATCGCCTCGCGACAGAACACCTGCATATTTCAACTGATGATCCCGAAGTCCTGCTGGCCAAGGTTCAGAACGCGGGCGCGATTTTCCTGGGGCACTACACTCCCGTAGCCATGGGAGACTACTTCGCCGGTCCTTCACACGTGTTGCCCACAGGAGGAACCGCCCGGTTTGCCAACGGCTTGTGCGCCAACGATTTCCTCAAACGATCCTCGATTATCGCCTACGATCGCGATGCTCTGAGGCACGATGCCCCCGGAGTGCAACTGCTGGCTGACAAGGAAGGACTGACCGGACATCGTTCGAGTGTCGATATTCGACTGGATTCGTAATTCCAGTATGCACAGCCAGAGGGTGGCCCGGAAGTATTCCGGGCGGCGAAGCCGTTTCAGGCTGCGGTACAAATGGTCAATTCACCTTGCCCTGCATTTCCTGCCATACCCCATTTCATCATCGCTACTGATCTGTTTTTCGAATGTCATCTGGCAACCTTTGACGGACTCTGTCTGCCCGGAATTCTTCCGGGCCACACCAATGACAGAAGAATCTTATTTCCAGATCGACTTCAAGCGAAACACTTTTAATGAGGTGATGTGACTATCACTGAGGACCGCGTTGGTGTTTGTCTCCAGATCTTCTGGTCTGCGGCTGAATGCAGAATACTCCAGGCCGTGGTCCACATACACTTCGCAGAAAGTACGGTCCACAAAAATCTGCGCCTGTTTCCCTTCGAAATGCATCGAAATCCCATTCAGCATCAGTTCATGTCGCTGACTTTTTTCGAACTCAACCAGTACTTCACTGCCTTGAGTTTCTAAACCGCTCAAATCCGCTCCATTCAAGGCCACTGCTTCCGCCCGGAGTTGCTGCACTTCCTGTACGGGCTGGTAGAACATTCTCAGACCATGTTCAGTCTCGCGGAGTGTCAACTCCTGAGGTAAAGAAAAACTCTGGCTGACAATCTGGTCTGGATATTGATTCAGGAACGGCTGATTTCTGATCCAGCCAATCTGGATCCGCCTTCCGTCTGGAGTGTCGCTGAATGTCTGAGCGGCATACAGGGCTCCCCGGGAGTTGCCGTGCGGACCTGATTCTTTATGAAATGCCTGGCCGTCAAAAGTTCCGATGAAATAACGGTTCTGGGCTCCATACAGAATCCATTTTTTTACTTCCGGCTGGCCCGCCAGTGTCAGCTCAAACATTTCCGGACATTCGAAAACGGCAGAGCGATCGGGATCTGTAAAAGCACCAGTTCGCGTCCATTTTCGCAAGTCGGTCGATTCCCAGAATGCCATGTTGTGATGATCATTGCCGCCTGCTGGTGGTGTTGATTGCGTTTCCGCACATTCATCACTGTCATACAGCACCATCACCCATTTTTGTTC
>JAGQQT010000145.1 GCA_020426065.1 Planctomycetaceae bacterium
TGATCGCCAACAAGTACACCAATTCCCAGAAGCTGGCGATCCAGGGGGGAAGCAACGGAGGTCTGCTGGTCGGAGCCTGCATGACGCAACGTCCGGATCTGTATGCAGCCTGTCTGCCTGCGGTCGGCGTGATGGATATGCTCCGGTTCCAGAAGTTTACCGCTGGCCGCTACTGGGTGGACGAGTATGGCTCATCTGATGATCCGGAGCAGTTCAAAACGTTGCTCAAGTATTCTCCGTATCACAATCTGAAGCCGGGGACGAAATACCCGTCCACCATGGTGACAACAGCAGATACAGATGACCGCGTTGTGCCGGGACACAGCTTTAAATTTGCCGCTCGACTCCAGGCCTGCCAGGCAGGGGAAAAGCCAGTTCTGATCCGGATTGAAACCAAGGCAGGGCATGGTTCAGGGAAACCGACCGCAAAAATCATTGAAGAATATGCTGATGTTTACGCGTTTCTGGTGAAAGAACTGGGAATGGATTACAAATAAGCCAAGTCTGTTTTCGAGCGAGGGGCCAGGCTCGCAAACAGTTTGCCCGGTTCATGATTAATTCGGAAACCACCAGAACATCTGTCAGAGACGTCCGGACCTGAATCGACTTCAACAGTGGAACGACATCATTCGATGGGAGGCGGCTGAAATCCAGCCGGGAATTCGATGGAATACAATCTGGCTCCCCTGTTCCAGCTTTCCGCCACAGCGATTTACCTCGCGCTGGCAGGGGTGGCTGTGTTTGGTGTCTTTCAGGTTGTGCTCCTGACTCGCAAAATTGGCGAGAAGAAAATGTCTCCCGCCTCGATCGAGCAGTTTCGGCAGATGGTCGGGGAGCGGATCAAGTCGCGGGACTGGAAAGGAATTGCCCAGATCTGTGATTCTCCCGAGTACTGGTCTCGGGCGGTTCCCCAGATGGTTCTGGTGGCACTGGAGAATCTGGATCGCCCTCCAGGCAAACTGCGGCAGATTCTCGCCGGACGATTCGAAAGAGATGTCCTGGCTGATCTGGATTATGCCTCCTCCTGGATTGGGACGATTGTGAAATCGGCTCCCATGCTGGGGCTGCTGGGAACGGTGAGCGGGATGATTCAGGCCTTCGCCAAAATCGCAGATACCCAGAAAACAGGCGGTGATCCCTCCGCACTGGCCGGGGAAATCAGTTTCGCACTGTTTACAACAGCACTGGGGCTGGCCGTGGCTATTCCCCTCGTGATTGCCGGGGCGTTTCTGCAGATTCGCATGGGGAAGCTGCAGGATCATGTTCAGTCAGAGCTCAGCTGGTTTCTGGATGAACTCGACTCAGTCCGGAGTGCTGGCTGATGAGCATTTTCGGAAACCACGGTCAGTTGGTGACAAATCATTGCCATCTGAAATCAGAATCGCATAATGTAATTGAGAGATCCTTGAGAGGTATCTCGCAATCAAATACTCAACTCGACGGGATTTCTCCCGAGACTCTTTTTGCTGATTAGAGCAAATGATGCAAACCAGGATGAATGTCATTCGATTTCCACGGCGACTGTTTTGGTCAGTCTGTGTTGCTGGACTCCTCCTTTCGGGTGGCATGGCCGGCTTGACTGAAACCAGTCTGTTTGGTGCAGAGCCCTATCTGAAATTTGTGCAGGGACTGCGTGAGCGGCAGTATTACGACACGGCCATGCTCTACCTGCAGACGCTCGAAACACGCCAGGATGTCCCGGCAGAGATTCGGGAAGTCATTCCGTTTGAAAGAGCGGTGACGATGCTGGAAAGCTCCTCATTCTCTCAGAATGCGGAAGCTCAGGAAGAATTGCTCGATCAGGCTCAGGCTTACCTGGAGCAGTTCATCAAGACTTCACCCCAGCACGAACTGGCAGCGCGGGCCAATACCGAACTGGCCAATATCATGATCGGGAAGGCTCGTGTGCTGGTGTGGGATTCCCGTTCACCTTCCAATGCAGATAACCGTCTGAAGTTCCAGCAGGATGCCCGGGGACTGATCCAGAAGGCCCGTCAGATTTACCAGACTGCTCACGATGCCTACAAGACAGAGTGGGAAAGCTATGGAGTCTATATCCCGGAAGATGAAACTGAAAAGCGCCAGAAGCGGGAAGTGGCGGAAGGACTTTACATGCGGTCCCAGCTGGATCTGGCCACGTGTACTTACGAAGAAGCCCAGACATACGATGTGGGCTCCAAGGAATTCCTCGACATCCTGAAGAAGGCCTCGCTGGAATTTGAAGATCTGCACAGCAAGTACCGCAGTCAATACGCAGGTCTGTTTGCCCGCACGATGCAGGGGAAGTGCTTTGAAGAGCAGGGTGATATCCGCAAGGCGCTGGGGATTTATGACGAATTGCTCGGGCATCCGGGACGCTCTGAAGGTTTGCGAAGATTACAGAGTCAGGTTCGGCATTTCCGACTGATCTGCCTGAATCATGAATCACGCAAAGACTATCAGCTGGTCATCATTGAGGCTGATGAATGGATGAAAGAGAACCGGGCCTATACCCGGTCGACGACTGGCCTGGGGATCCGCTGGGAAATGGCGCAGGCCCAGGAGCATCACGCCATGGATCGCAATACCCCGGAAGGAGACCGAACCCGCCTGTTAAGGCAGGCTTTAGAGAATGCCCGGGAAATTAATAAGTATGCTGGTCCCTTCAAGGATGTTTCCAACAGTATGATTCAGCGGTTGCTGGTTGCGCTGGATCGGGAACCGGGTGATCCCAAAGATTTTGATTCTGCTTTTGGTTCTGCCAACACCATGCTCGAGCAGATTGGCAAGATCCGTGAGCAGCTCAAACTGGCCGAGAAATCCGGCAACAAGCAGGAAATCGAGAATGTGCAGGGCGAACTGCAGGCGATGCTGAGCGAGACGGAACGGCTCTATCGTCTCGCACTGGCACTGGTGGACTCGTCCGTAGACAACTCCCAGATTAACGCCACCCGTTATCGTCTGGCCTACATGTATTACCTGCAGCGGAAGAGTTACGAAACAGCCGTGGTGGCTGATTATGTTTCTTCCCGGGCTTTGCATTCCGATCAGACTCTCGCCCTTGATGGAGCGTATCTGGCGTTGGCGGGGCTGATGCAGGCTATCAACGATGCTCCCCAGGATCGCAAGAAAGATGCTGTTTCACTGATGGTGGGGATGTGCGAGCGGATTGCGACGACCTGGCCGGATTCGGACCGGGCCACTGATGCCCGCATGGAAATGGGGCGGATCTATCGTCAATACGACCAGCCGCTCGATGCGGCCAAATGGTACTCAGAAGTTCCGCAAACCGTGACCCAGTTTCCGACCGCTCAAATTGAAGCGGGTCAGGCCTACTGGAATGCCTACATGACAACGATTGTCAAAGCAGACAGCACCGTCACGCCGGAAGAGTTGAAAGAGTGGCAGAATCAGGCAGCGGTTCATCTTGAGAGGGGCATCACGGAAAAACAGAAGTCCGTTCCGGAATCCCAGGAGACCCCTGCCGAGTTGATTCGGGCTAAAGTCTCACTTGCACAGATTGAAATCATGCGGGGAAATGACGGAAAGGCAGTTGAACTGCTGACAGTGGAACCGCATTCAGTTATCAAGGCGATTTCGGTTGCCGAAGGGACAGCACGCCCCAAAGAAGACTTTGAAATCAAAAGTGCGACCTTTGCGAGTTTTACCTATCAGCAGTTGCTGCGGGCTTATATCGGAACGAAACAGCTCGACAAAGCGGAAGAAACCCGGGGAATGCTGGAGCAAGTGGCCGGAGAATCTGGTGGCGGCGAAGCCCTCACGGCAGTTTACATTGAACTGGGACGGGAACTGCAAAACGAATTGGAACGGTTACGGAAGCAAAATGATCTCGAACGCCTGAAAAACGTGCGGAGCGGTTTTGAGGCCTTCCTGAACCAGTTGTTCGAACGGAAAACGGGACAGACTTACGGTTCCCTGATCTGGATTGCGGAAACTTACTTCGGACTGGCTGAAGGGTCAGGTGAAGATCCCGCCAAAGCGAAGCAGTATTACTCCTCGGCAGCCAAAACCTATGGCGAGATCATCAAACGTGGTGAAAATGACACAAAGTTTATCGATCCGGCCCGCTTGACCGGCGTCCGTTTGCGACTGGTCAACTGCCTGAAAGAAGAAGGCAATTTCCCGGTGGCAGAGGAGACCATCAAAAAAGTGCTGGCCTCCAATCCCAAGGCACTGGATGCTCAGATTGCAGCTGCGGAGGTGTATCAGGCTTGGGGTGAAAAGGATAAGGATGCCGAAAAATTCCTGGATGCCGTACGAGGCAAAAAGTTTGAGGACGGGACCGTCATCTGGGGCTGGGGTGATATCAGCAAACGTCTGCTGATGATTATTGATGCCGGAAATGCTCCGGATGATTACAAATCCCGCAATCGGGAAGTTCAATTCAAACTGGCCCAAAGCCGTTTCCAGTATGCTGATATGATCACAGATCTGTCCGCCTCTGAAGATCAGCTGCGACGGGCTAAAGCCGATATCGTCACCTTTGCCCAATATAGTCCGGATCTGGTCGAGACTCCCTGGTGGAGTCAGTTTGACGAACTTTACCAGGACGTGCAGCGAGGTCTGGGCGAAGCGATTGTTCCGCTGCAGAAGCCAACGGAAGGACTGGTAAGCGAGACTCCGGAAGAGAGCCGTTACTCCACGCCTGAGGAAGATGAAAGGGCCCATGCAGAGAAAACACCTGCCGAAACAGCACCTGCAGAACAGCCCAGTTCGCTGGGGTCTTACCTGATGATGGGGTTGGCGGCTCTGATTGGATTGGGGATTCTTGGCTACACCTTTACTGTGTCAGCCAAGCCTCGGAAAAAGAAATCGACAGCAGAGTTGATTGCCCGGATGCCTAAAGGGAGTTCTTCCCGGAAATCGAAACCTGCACCTGCGGCGGAACAGTCTGAGGACCGGCCTAAACCGTCACGAAAACCGGAAGGGACCTCCTCGTCCGGATCGCAATCGGGAAAACGCAGAGAAGCACCACAGACACCCGAGGGTGCTGAAAAACCCAGGCCCCGCAAAAAACCACCTGCCCAGGAAGGCTGAAAGCCTGGAAGTCGAGCGGAACTGTCGCGGGAGTAGAGTTGTGGCAGATGGGTACCAAAAGTGAAGATATGAATCGGAATGAAACCGCTGAGAGCGGAAATAAAATTGTGGAGATTGCTGTGAACCTGAACCTGAATCTGAATCCTGTTTGTGTTCCCCTGCTGACCAGTCTGCAATCTGTTCAGAGGGACTTTCTGAAGTATGTTCTGGCCGGAGCCACGGTTCTGGTATTTACGTTGCCAGTTGAGGCCATCGATATTATTACCCGCAAAAGTCAGGAAAACCGGATTTCCGGTGAAGTGACTGCGATCAGTAAAACGGCTATTACTGTCAAACAGCAGACTGGGGCCACTGTTGAAATCCCTGCCAACGATATCGAAATGATTGAGTGGGATGGAGCTCCCGCGACATTACGGGCTGCCCTCGGTCAGGAAAATAATGGCAACTACAATGCCGCCATTACCTCTCTGCAACAGGTGCAGGATGGACTGGAGGCGACCGCGACCAACGTGCAGACAGATGTGAAGTTTTTCATTGCCCGGGCGCTATCAAAAGCAGCACTCGCCGATGCCACCCGCCTGCCGGAAGCCATTGCCCGGATGAAAGCCTTCACCGATGCCAACATTACCAGCTTCCGGTATTACGAGGGGCTGGATTTTCTGGGGCGGCTGTACCTGGCTTCTCAGGATTTCACCCAGGCTGAGGCAACCTTCACCCTGATTGAAAACTCACCGTTTGATGACCTGAAACTTTCAGCGAAATCCTCCAAGGGACGAGTGCTATTGGCTCAGGGGCAGGTGGATCAGGCTCTGGCGGCATTCGATGCCGTGCTCGGACTGCCTGCCAACGACGAATCTTCCAAGCTGCGGCAGCTCGAAGCCAAGCTCGGTAAGGCGAAGTGTCTGACAGAAAAAAAGCAGTTTGATCAATCGATTACGCTGCTGGACGATGTGGTCAGCAGTGCAGAAGAGTCCAATACACGCCTGCAGGCTGAAGCCCAGGTACTTAAAGGAGATGCTCTGCTGGGGCAGGGGAAAACCCAGGAGGCGGTTCTGGCCTACCTGCTGGTGGACATCCTGTTTTCCAGTCAGCAGGATCTGCATGCTGAAGCCTTGTATCAGCTGGTGAAACTCTGGCCAGCTGTGGGACAGCCGGGACGTGCTCAGGATGCAAGAGCCGCCCTGGAAACGAAGTACCCAACCAGTCCCTGGGTCAAAAAACTGTGAATCAGCATGTGTTTTGCATGACCTGTTCGGAGAGAACTTGGTCGAAATCCATTCTGCCGAGTTGCTTCCTGTTCAGTCGTTCGTCATCATTTCAAGAGCAATAGTAAGTCATCGGACCTGCCGGAGTTCCGGCAGGGATTATTTGGAATTCAACTGGTTTCGGAGACACCTCTCGTGAAGTTATCTCAACCGTCAACGGCCTGGCGTAACCGTTTTGGAATGTTTCTGCTCGTCGCGGCAACTACTCTGTTCGGGGCCTCTCTGATCCCGAATGCTTCCTTTGAGCGGGCAGCCTATGCCGATGAAGAGCCGGCCGCTGAAGAGACCGCTACTCCTGCAGCAGATAATTCCGATGGCGGTTCGGATGCTCCGAAAGACAAGAGCTTCCTGATGTGGATGGTGGAAGCTTCCGGGATCTTCGGGGGAATTCTGCTGGTCCTGTCTGTGGTGATGATGGCCCTCATCATGACCAATGTCATGCAGGTGAAGCGGGATGTGTTTGTGCCGCAGGATTTCATTGACGAGTTCCAGGGAAAGCTGGAAGCCAAGGATTACAAGGGAGCGTACGATCTGTCCAAGGCAGATGATTCTCTCATTGCCCGGATTCTGGCTGTCGGTATGAGCCGGCTGGACCGCGGTTACTCTGCAGCAATCGAAGGCATGCAGGAACTGGGTGAAGAAGAGAATATGTCCTACGAGCACAAGCTGAGCTACCTGGCTTTGATCGCTTCTGTTGCTCCGATGATTGGACTGATGGGTACCGTTTACGGGATGATTCTGTCGTTCCAGAAAATTGCGACTGCAACCGTGGCCCCCAAGCCTAGTGAACTGGCCGACGGGATTTCAACCGCTCTGTTCACCACGCTCGAAGGTCTGGCTGTGGCAATTCCAGCCATGGTTGCCTACAGCATCCTGCGAAACCGGGTTGCCCGTTACATGCTCGAAGTTGGGATGATCAGCGAAGGTCTGATGAGCCGTCTGCCGATCAGCAAACAGCAGCCAGCTGCCTGATACTCTTTTTCGAGCAGGAATTGCAATGCGATATAAGAAAACCCGATCCACAGTCCTTGAGCCGGACATGACGCCGATGATCGACGTCGTGTTCCAGTTGATTGCGTTCTTCATGCTCGTGACCAACTTCGAGCAGACGCAGGCTGATGAGCGTGTGAAACTTCCCAGCGATCAGCTGGCTCGGCCACCCGAAGTCGCCCGGGAAAAAGTGCTCGTCCTCAATATCGGATTCCATCGCGATAAAGAGGGGGCCAAACTTGATCCCCAGGCTTATATCTTTGAAGGAGATGCCTCCATTCCGATTCTTGATTTCGGACGGCGTCTGCTGGAAGAAAAACGTGTCGCTCAGGCGTTGTATGGTCCGGAGGGGAATACAGAGATGACGGTTGAAATCCGGGCGGATGCGGAAACACCGACCGGATTGATTCAGGAATTGATCAAGCTGGCGCAGGAAAACGGATTTGAAAAATTCTCCCTGCGGGCCAAGCAGATCGTAAAATAGGTTCTTCAGAAGTTTTATCCCGAAAAAACGGGAACCTGTCTGACAGGACAGCTGTCAACGGAAATATCAGCACTTTGAGGTTGTCATGCAACTCCGAAAATCGAACGTGGATGCCACCAAAATCGAGACCCAGATGGCTCCGATGATCGATGTTGTGTTTCAGCTGCTGATTTTCTTCATGTTGACTCTGAAAATCATTCCCGTGGAAGGGGATTTCAATATCAACATGCCGCTGGGGCAGCAGGCGACAGAATCCCCGGATGTCCCTATTCCTCCTATCAAGGTCCGCCTGACAGCCAACATTGATGGCTCGCTGGCCGGGGTTCAGTTCCGTCAGCTGAACCTGGGAAATGATGTGGTGGCCTTCGACCGGCTCAACGCCAAAATCGCCGAGTTGATTGGAAACCGAAACAATCCCTACCTGGATGAACTCGAAGTGGAAATTGATGCCGATTACAACCTGCATTATCGATACGTGATTTCCGCAGTCTCGGCCTGTACGGGTTCCATCAGTTCCCAGACCGGGAATGTGATCCGCTACATTGAAAAAGTGAAGTTCGCCCCCCCACGTCGCCCGCAATAATCACCACACCTGTTTCACGGCCTTCCTGGTTAGTATCCCCTGATGATTTTCGTTCTCGATAACTACGATTCGTTCACGTACAACCTGGTGCAGCGGCTGGGTGAAATTGATTCGTCTCTCGAGATCGTGGTCAAGCGGAATGATCAGACATCACTGGAAGAAATTGCGAAGCTGAAGCCGGAGCGGATTAGCATTTCGCCTGGCCCCTGTACTCCTCGGGAAGCCGGGTTGTCCTGCGATGTGATTCGGCAATTCGGTCCTCAGGTTCCCCTTCTGGGGGTCTGTCTGGGACATCAGTCCATCGCCGATGTCTACGGTGCCCAGGTTGTGCGGGCTGATCGCCTCATGCATGGCAAAACTTC
>JAGQQT010000146.1 GCA_020426065.1 Planctomycetaceae bacterium
GCATCGGTCTTCTCTGTTTGGTAGGTTGTATAGGCACTCGAAACAGAATCATTGTACTGATCGAGATATGGAGTGATGATCAGCAGGTACTGATCCAGTGCTGCCTGATAGGCGCTCTGGAACCCGCTGAGAGCGGCCTGCTGGTCGAGTTGCCACTGGGCATCGGCATCGACGAGGGACTGCTGATAGGTGCTATCGAGATCAAGAGACTCCGTTTCATAAATCACATGAGAATAGGCTGCCAGCACAGAATTGCGGGCAGCGGCCGCTGCAGACAGTGCCTGGAGATGGTCATCCGTCCGTTGCTGTAACGCGGCATCATAAGCCGCCGACAAGGGGGTTTCTGACTGGTTATAAGCATCTTCTGCGGCCTGGACTGCCTGAGAGTGGGCATCATTGGCAGTATCCAGTTCTGTCTGTTCATCGGAATTCGCCTGATCAATCGAGCCATCTCGAGAAGTTCCCGCGTTTGCCAGGCCATCCTGCTGCGTCTGTTGTCGCAAGAGCAGATTGGCGTCATACGTGGCCTGCATGGTGGCCACGGCCGCATCATAGGTGCCGGTGATCCCTGTGTTGGCCAGTTGATATTCTTCGATCAGGGCCGCCAGTTCCAGATCATACAACTCGACGAAACTGTTCAGTTCCGTTGCATACTGGGCATTGTCGGTATCAACCGCCTGCTGATATTCCAGCAACCAGGCTTCTTTTTCGATGAGGTAGGCATCCAGTGTGGTGGCGTTCGTCGCATCATAAACCTGTTGTGCAGCGGTATAGGCAGCTGCATGAGCAATGATCGCCTGCTGGTAAGTGGCCTCTGCCTCTGCTGCCGTCGCCTGATGGCCTTGCAGGCTGGTTGCCATTTCCTGCCGAATATTGGAAATCAACTGCTGCGATGCCAGGATCAGTGCCTCAAATTCTTCCTGGGTCAGGGGGTGAGAGAGTCCGTCTGGTGGTGGTGATTCACCATCTGTTCCCTCTCCGGTCCCTCCCGTCCCATCTCCCGGATTCCCGCCGTCATCAGGCGGAGGGCCTTCATCTCCTCCCGGATCCTGATTACCTTCGTCTACCGGATCTTCGCTACCACCATCTGGAACACCAGTTCCAATGACCACGGAAACGATTCCGGTTGCAACATTGCCAGCCGCATCTTCAATCTGATAGCTGAAGCTGTCTGTCCCATCCGGCGCAGAGGGAAAGGCCTGATAGGTCACTAGAAAACGATCTGCATCGGCAGGATTTCCGTAATACTGAAAGTAGGATTCCCAGCCGCCGTAAGAGTCACTGACAAACTGCTCCAGGTCGGCCGAGTACCCAAGTCCCACCTGGTACTGGTACTCGGCAAGCAGCATTTCAGGGATGAATCGGGTGATCTCAACCTGGCCGTAAGCTGCCGGTGAAACAGAGAGGAGTCTCAACGGGCTGCCTTCGGGATCGGTGTCATTTGCCAGAACATCAACTGAAACAGTGGCACCTGCTTCAACCAGAATCTGGTCTTCGACAGCTGTTGGCGACAAGTCTCCTGAAACAGTGATTGTGACAACTGCCGTTGATTCAATCCCATTCGCATCACTCACCACATACTGAAACGAATCCTGCCCTGAGAACGACAGGTCGGTGGATGTGTACACAATGTCAAAGACATTGGGATTGACGATCTCGCCATAGTAGTCATAACGATACTGAGCATAGCTGTCCCAACTGCCGTAATAACTCAATACGTATTCGTCGATGGTGGAATAGTATCCGTATTCATCATTGTAAGCCCATTCGCTGAGTAAACCAGCAGAGACTCGTCGCTGCAGAGTCGCCGTACCATGGACGGGGCAGGAGACACTCACCAGTGTCAATGAGGTGCCTTCCGGGTCAATGTCATTGGCCAGGACATTGATGATGACTGTGCCACCTGCAGAGACCTCTGCCTGATCGTTCGCTCCTGCTGGACTGAGATTTCCAGTCACATTTACATTTAATGTTCCGGTTGACTGAACCCCAGCCGCATCTTCAATTGTATATGTCAGGATTTCCGTGCCAGAGAAGGCCGGGTCTGTAGAACTGTATTTGAGCAGGTAACGATTGGCGTCAGCCGGATTTCCATAGCTTTGAAAATATGATTCCCACCCACCGTAGTAATCGGACACATACTGGTCAATTTGAGTGTAATAACCATACTGCAACTGGGATTCGAATTCACTCTGAAGACTGGCTGGAATGAACCGGTGCAGCGACGCCACACCATGGAGTCCCGCAGAAACAGAGATCAATTGAAGCGAAGTTCCTTCCGGATCGTAGTCATTGGCCAGTACGTCAAAAGTCCCCACACTGCCACTCACCAGTGTGAAGGTATCTGAAATGGCAACCGGAGCAGCATTACCGCTGATGTTGATCGTCACGAATCCAGTCGACTGAATACCCGCCTCATCAACCGCGACATACTGAAAACTGTCCTGCCCGGAATACACGGCGTCCGTGGAGTCATACTGAATCAGAAACCGATTGGCATCGGCAGGATCCCCGTAATAGGAGAAATAGGAATCCCAGCCACCATAATAGTCTGAAACATACTGATCGATGTTCGTGTAATAGCCGTATTGGGATTGATATTCGTATTCCGATTGCAGGCCGCTGGGAATGTCCCGGATTAATGTGGCCACACCATGAGTGGCTGTTCCCACTGATACCAGATGCAGAGAAGTTCCTTCCGGATCATGATCATTCACCAGGGGATCAAGCGATATCCGGGTGCCAGCCAACATTGTCAACTCATCGTTCAGCAAAACGGGAGCCTGATTTCCCTGCACTGTAATGAACAATGCCCCTGTTGCCTGAATACCCGCCGCATCCTGAACAACATAAGTCAATTCTTCAACTCCAGAGAAGGAGATGTCGGTCGCTTCGTACTCAACTACAAAACGATGGGCATCGTCAGGATTTCCGTAATACTGAAAATAAGTGTCCCATCCGCTGTAGTAGTCGTTTACGTATTGATCGATCTCTGAGTAATTCCCTGACTGAAGCTGATATTCAAATTCGCTCTGGAGGCTTGGTGGTACGTAACGCTGCAGGGAGGCAACTCCATGACTTGGGGTCGTAACAGACACCAGTGTAAGTGCTGTCTGTTCTGGGTCGGAATCATTTGAGACAACATCAATGGTGACAGTTTCCCCGGCGGTGAGCGTCACACTATCAGCGACCGTAACAGGAGACTGGTTTTGTATGAAATTGACAGAAACCACAGCCTGAACTGGCTGACTGTTCTCATCGATCAGCGAGTAGGTAAAGGTGTCTGTTCCTGTAAAAACAGAGTCATTCGAACTGTAGATCGCAATAAAACGGGAGTCGTCCCCGGCGTTTCCATAGTACGAGTAAAATGATTCCCAGCCACCATAGTAACCACTGACGTAATCCCCAATTCCCGAGAAGGAAGAGGGATCGTAACTGGTGTAGTTCTCAAACTCCAATCGCAACCATTCCGGCGCATACCTTTCCAGAATGACTGTGCCATGCGCCGGAGCAGTGAGTTGCATACTCTGGAAATCAAGACTTGAAATTCCTGAGTCGTTCGCTGTGATCTCGATCTCAACCGATTCACCCGCGACTACATTCGACGTGTCGTCATTGAGTATGATGCCACTCAGCAGTTGCTTTGTTTCGAGAGTCTCCGGGTTTCTGGATATACAGGCTGAGGTAACGCGTCGCCTCATCTGAAAACGCTGCCTTGTGGCCCGGGATGTATAGCGAGTGGGGTACAGAGTCTCCAGAAACAAATCCATCCAGCTTCGGCGCAGCATAATTGGCTCCAGACTGATGATCATCGAGCGAATGAGAGAATTCTCATTCTGAATTCGAACGAATCCAAATGAAAAGGATGGCGAAAGATATCAACCAGTATCCATCCGTCAAGCCGACCTAAACTGTTTTCACTAATTATTTAATCCATCATTTAAGCGAGTAAACCTTCCTTTCTTCTACTACCAATATGAAACAACTGTTAAAACTGGAGATATTATTATTTCCCCAAGGATGCGGGCGAATACGCACTACAGGGAAAACACTGCACCTCACTACGACGTCTCACCACTCCCTTGTCCACATCGTCACGCTCGCTATGTTTCTCTGTGGAGGTCTCACTCAACTTGCGAAGGGGTTCTCGTGCTACAATCAGCCTCAAACAGACGAGCTCACCTCACTCGGCCTGCTGTTTTCAAGTTATCAATGGCATCGAGTCTTTGAATGCATTTGAGGATACGCCTCTACCTTAATCAGTTGCACCCTATGCAGGACCATGTGTTTCGTGAAAATGTTCAGCTGACGAAACTCGTACGCCGGCATCGGAGATAGGCATCGCAAAGACCAGATGGAAACAACGTTTCAATCTGGTCGGCCTATTCTTTTTCCTTTTGAAGTTCCAATACGGCGAAGATCGCACGATGATCTGAGGCGACGGCCTCGTCAAGAACCTTGACCTCCACCACTATCCAGCAACTCGCGGGGCGATACAGAATGAAGTCGATTTGCTTCAATGGTTCACTCACTGGAACTGTTGCAAGTGGCTTTGCATTCGCCCGAGTCCAAATCGTCTCAAACAGCTGTAGTGTTTCACTGTCGGGCGTGGCATTCAAATCCCCAGCCAGCAAAGCCAGGCGTTGAGGATGACGTGAGATAAGCTCATTGATGACCTTTGCTGAGGCCAGGCGTTCGCGATCATCGAGCCGGTAATCCAGGTGTGTGGCCAGCATAAGGATTGTCTGATCAGTCCTTGGAAATTTAATTTCTGTTTCGATGACTCCCCGTTGTTCACTGTTTTCAATGTTTGGAAGAAGATGGTTCTTGTGCCTGGCGATTGGATACCGGGAGAGCACAGCGTTGCCGTAGTGCCCGCCTTGCAGTTCAATATTTGCTCCGAAAACGACATCCATCTTCGTCAGCCGCGCCAGTTCTGCAGGTTGGTCAACACTGGCAGTTCGCATCACGTTCTGGTCGACCTCCTGCAATGCGACCACATCAGGATTGACCGAAAGGATGACTTTTGCGATCCGTTCCAGATCAAGCATCCTGTCAACTCCTTCACCATGATGGATGTTGTAGCTGAGGACACGTAACCGTATGGGCTCTGCCGAATCACTTGTGGACACGGAAAGAACAAGCGCTGCGGCAAATACCAGAGTCGTGATCAACCATTTCATGCTTAGCAACTCCTTCTCGACTTTCATGGAAAGGTCAGCATAACATTTACCTGCTGTAGCCACAAAGCGGTGAGCTGACGAACTCTGGACGCACATATGAAGGCTGGAAACGAAGGATCGTTTCAAATCATTCCGTGTAGTGACACTCATCCCAGTCGTGTTTAACGGGTTTGTTGGGACAATCCATGTTCTACTAACTCAAAGAGACGTCAGACGAACTTGTCACGTTGAGATCGCGTTTTGCCTGATTCACGGATATATTTGTTGTTCCAGACAGTGGATATGTCATCGGATATGTCGGGAACTTCTGAGAGATCAGATTCACTCACAAGATAAGACAGGTAACCTTCACCATGATCCAATGTGCGATTGCTTTCAGTATTCTGGCGTTGCTTTTTACAACTCCTTGCTGTCTCGGTGAGGACGTAGTTGAATTGAATAACGGTACGACCATACGAGGCAAAGTGACGTCCCAATCGGGCTCCAATGTGGTCATTGAAGTGATTGTTAAAGGTAAGGCCTACACGCGAAGGTACCCCAAGGAAAACGTTGCAGCGGTAAGGCTTGATGACGGCAGTCAGCCTTCATCGCCTGCAAACTCATCAGTGCCGACTCGATCTCGTAAAGAAGTTCTTGATTTGATCAATTCGATCGGGAGGACTCCTCCGGAATGGTTTGACAGTACGCAACTCAATTATCCGGATACCCTCGACCTTTCATGGCCTCAACCACCGCCACAGCCCTGGAACAATTCGAAGAATGTGGGACAGTTTATCTGGGACCGGGTTAATCCGAATCCCAGCCAGTGGCGAGGTGGTGTCAAATTAATGCACCACATCATGGTTACGCAGAATAGTAACAAACAGACCGTGACCCGTGCGATGATGTCGTTGGGAGCGATGTACCATAATCTGTTCGAGGATTACGCTCGAGCGGCCTTCTGGTGGCAGCAGGCCGGTGTCGATAAAGGAAAAGTTCCCGAGCCTCTGCCGGTCGTTCATCTGGCCAACTGTTACTTTCAGCTCGGCAGTAAAGATCTCGCTCTTGAAACATTGAAAAATCTGACTCGTTATCCGCCTGCAACGATCAAGCTGCTGGGTGATATTGGTAACACTGAGGATGCGCTCAAGCTTGCAGAATCAGGAGCCAAAGGAGGAACTCCACTGGTCAGTTACCTGTACGCCGGAGACGTTTGTCGCGTTGCGGGCCGACTGGCTGAAGCTGAGCAATATTACCGAAAAGCTGTTGATGCTGCAGACAGGGATAAGAGCCGTGGAGATGCGCATGTAATCCGGGATAAGGGAAGGGCGATTGCCAGTCTGGCCGCAATTCAGTTCTATCAACTCTCTCCCAAGGATGTAGTTGACGGGACTTACGTTGCAAGCAGTCTTGGATATGAAGATCAGGTTGAGGTCAGTGTCGTTGTGGCTGCTGGAGTGATCACGGAGGTAAAAGTCACTCGTCATCGCGAAAAGCAGTTTTATTCCTCGATTACCGATACTCCCCGTGCGATTATCGACAGGCAGACAATGGTAGGTATTGATACCACAAGTGGTGCAACGATTACATCCGAGGCCATTATCAACGCGACTGCCCTGGCACTTGCCAAAGGGAAAAAGTGATCCAACGGACATACGACAACTCGCTCACAAGGTAATCTGAGTTTGACCCTATGCGTCTGGACTGGTATCTCCCTGTTATACAACTGCCCAAAAATACGAAGGTGCCTCGCCGTCGCAGTTGGCCTGTCAGGCTTGCTCAACGTGTTCTTCCAGCTAGGTTCTTCTCCAACTGGCAGACCAAACAACGAGGAATCTTTCGCAAAGCCCTGAGACGACTCGGGATCACATGGCTCGCATCACCCCTGCGTCGGTTATCACAGACGATCTGTTTTATTGCGTTCCTGGTACTATTCCTCTATGTATGCTGGCCTTACGATGCCAAGCCAGCGCAGAGCTGGACAGGAGCCATTCCAGTTGAAGTGAATCCGGATACGGGGCTTGCCAAAGTAGTCACCCCTGCCCAACTCCCGCTCACCCTGAAGCAGCGGCTGTTTGTTACCGATTCCAGTTTGGAAGATTCTGATCCCGAAGCGATGCTCGGCTGGTTTGTTGTCGACTCGACTTCGCTCGACGAAATCACGCTCCGTCCAGAAGTGATACTCACTCAAGAGCAGCGAGAACTCGTCCTCTTGAGCCAGGGGCCTTGGGGTCTTTCTGAAAGTGATCCGCGTCAGTGGCCCTCGCATTACGCGGATAATCTTGCCCGTAAGGAATACCTCACCGCAGAATTCTTTCTGATCATCGATCCGCTGGTGAGTCTTTCCACGGCCATCGCCTCTCGTTCGTGGGTCTGGTCACTCGCTTCGGCCGCAACCATTCTCGTGGTCTGCATTCTGATTCCGCGTGGATTTTGTGGTTACATATGCCCGCTGGGAACCCTGATCGACCTCTTCGACTGGACTCTCGGCAAACGCATGACACGATTTCGGGTACCTGACGATGGCTGGTGGGTGCATATCAAGTACTACCTGTTACTGGGGATCATTGTTGCTGCGGGATGTGGTGTTTTGCTGAGTGGCATTTTTGCTGCTATTCCCGTTGTTACTCGCGGGTTTCTGTTTTTACTGGCACCAATTCAGAACGGCTACGCAAACGGCTGGCATCAGATTCCTCCACCAAATATCGGACATTTCATATCGCTGGCATTGTTTTTTGCTGTCCTGAGTCTCGGTTTTTTACGTCCGAGATTCTGGTGCAAGTATGTCTGTCCAAGTGGTGCTGTTTTCTCGCTGGGAAATCTATTTCGCATCACAGAGCGGAAAGTGGAATCCAGCTGTATCCATTGCAACAAGTGTGTGGAGATTTGCCCCTTTGATGCCATCAAACCAGATTTCACGACACGCATCACTGACTGCACTCTTTGTCAGTGTTGTGCAGGTGTCTGCCCTACGCACGCCATCAAGTTTGTTGGACGCTGGGAGGAGCAAGAGCTCAAGGACTTCAACGATCCACCGACTCACGAAACACCGCTTGGTCGCAGGGGATTCCTGGCCAGTACCATTGGAACCATTTCTGGAACAGTGGGAGGAGCCTCTGTTGCAGCGTTCTCGTCGATTTGGGGAGCCGATCTTGAAAATGCGGATGGATTTCGTCCAGTTCGCCCGCCGGGTTCGGTACCAGAGCAGGAGTTTCTTCAAATGTGTATCCGCTGCGGCGAGTGCTTTAAGGCCTGTCCCAGTGATGTATTGCAACCGCTCGGATTCCAGCAGGGCCTTGAGGGACTCTGGACGCCTCAAGTTGTCGCTGACTGGTCAGGCTGTTCGTTCAGCTGTAATAACTGCGGTCAAGTCTGCCCCACCGGCGCAATTCGGGAACTGCCAATCGAAGAGAAAAGAGTTGCCCGAATGGGACTCGCGATTGTAAATGAGAATACGTGCCTCCCTTATGCTGGCAAGGATGCATGTCAACTCTGTGTAGACGAATGCCATCTGGCTGGCTATCACGCGATTGAATTTTTACAGGTC
>JAGQQT010000147.1 GCA_020426065.1 Planctomycetaceae bacterium
TTGAGCAGAGATGTCGTGAGGAAGTCAGAATGGATGCGAGTGCTGACAGCGAACCAGCCGAACTCCTTGGGGAAGGCGAAACAGTGTGTCGGTCCAGGTATGGCCGTCGAACTCATAGGCGACCTGCAGTGCTGGTAACTCCCCTTGTCGGACCTGCTCGATTCCCTGAGTAAGTGTCAGAGGTGTTGAGGAGGCATTCTGCCGAGAACCGTTCTTGCCGGTGACACTATGCACGATAGTCAACGCACTCAGATCAGCCGCCAATGCTGCCAATTCTTCAAATGACAGCATTGCCTGCACTATTTCCGGCATCGGGGGGCCGTCTGGTGTGGAGCGTGAGAGTTGAACATTGCTCATTGTTGCGTCTCAGGCTGACCGCTGGACGAGGCTGATTCTGGCGATGCGCTGGCTGACAGCTGAGGCGTCATGGCACTGACACCCAAAGCGAATCCGGGGTGCCAGTCCTGTGCTGCCGAAGAGGCATGGCATTGGACACAGTTTTTCAGCCAGGGATGCGTGGTTCGCAAGCCGGGGCGAGCAACCAGTCCGTGACAGCTCATGCAGTCGGACCGCATCTGCATCGTGTGGGGAATTGTCGGCGGTGCACCGGGAGAGAGGCGATCTCCGGCTCCGGCCCGCAGCTTGCCCTCAAATTTGTTGTCGGGTATCTCCTGAGCGATGAAACTTTCTGCAAAAGGGAAGTCAGTCACCGCTTCGACGTGACATTGCGTGCAACTGGCGTAATGCGGATGACTGACCTTGGAGGCAATCCGATCTCCCAACTTCATTCCCTCTGCATGACACACCAGACAGTTCGAATAAGTTTGTTGTTGAATCGGGTGTGGCACAACGGGCGGCGCACCATCGAAAGCCCTCGTACGCAGGCGGTCAATCAGCGCATCGTTCTTCATCTCCGCTGTGCGATGCACCGGATCAAACAACCCGGGAGAGTTTTGCTTCAACATTGAGAAGTCGCTCTTCCAGTCGAAATTGGCTGTCGCCTCAATCACGTAATAGCTGGGAGCGAAGCGGACAGTCGTGGGAACATGGGGTCTCTCGACGGTCATCCGGCTAACAGGCTCGACCGGTTCGGAGATTCCAATGAGGAACCCTACCAGCCCGACACCCACCGCAACGGCACCAAAAATCGTGAAATTCCGCCTGATCGGGACTGGTTTAGCCTCGCTCATAACGTCACCCGTTCGATGCGGGCAGCGCACTTCTTGTAGTCCGGCTCCTTGCTGAAAGGACAATGTGCTTCAAGAGTCAACTGGTTGACGAGCAGCTTCTCATCGAAGAAGGGGACGAACAGATGCCCCGGCGGGCAACTGGCTCGGCCATCTATCCAGGCAGGCAACGTCAACTCACCCCGTCGGGTGATCAGCTTCACCGCATCGCCATTGCGAATGCCCAGCTCAGAAGCATCATCACGATTGATCTCGACATAGGCGGTCGGCATGGCCTTTTGCAACTGCGGAATACGCATTGTCATTGTGCCGGTGTGCCAATGTTCCAAGACGCGGCCGGTGTCGAGCCAAAACGGAAACTCCTCATCTGGAACTTCCGGAGGGACCACATAGGGGCGGAACCAGATCAACGCACGATCATCACCGGTTACGGAGTGGTAAAACTGAAAGCGTTTGGCCGGTTCGACGTAGGGATCGGTCCCTTCGACGAATCGGTAACGCGTCTCTTTCCAGGTTCCGTCTTGCAACTCAACGACTGGCCACCGCAGACCACGTGCTTTCGCCAGCACAGGGTAGGGTGCGAGGTCCTTATGTTTGATACGCGTGAACTGGCGATACTCTTCGTAGAGCCGCTCGTCGATGTTGATGTCGTAGTAATGCTCCCACTCCCAGAGAGGGATTTCCGATCCGGATTCATCGCGTTGAGTGAACAGGAAGTTTCCGTCGCGATCTTTCATCCCTTCGTGATTCAGCTCGAACAACTTGTGGGCGACGGCAATCATCTGCCAGCAATCGTCGCGGGCTTCGCCGGGGGGTGAGACCATCCGATACCACTGCTGTGTACGACGCTCTGAGTTTCCGAAGATCCCGTTCTTTTCGACCCACATCGCCGAGGGCAAAATGAGATCGGCCAGTTCCGTGGTGGCGGTGGGATAGACATCGGAGACGATCAGGAATTTGCCGTCGAGATCCGCCTTGCGATTGAACAACTTGTGCAGGTTCGGCAGCGATTGACCGGGATTGGTAACCTGCACCCAGAGGGTATCTAATGCGCCTTCCGTGTCTGATGGGGAGCAGAATTTCTCCCACATTAAAACGGTGTGATAACCGGGCTGCGGATTGATGCGTCCTGCAGGCAATTTCCAGTTCTCTTCCGCAATCTGCCGTCCTTTCTCGTCGTCGACTCGCAATCCACCAGGGAGCGCGTGAGCCAGCGTTCCCACTTCACGAACTGTGCCACAGGCGGAAGGCTGACCGGTCAACGACTGCGGCCCGTCACCAGGGCGACCAAAGTGTCCGCTCAGTAAGTGAATGGCGTGCAGGAGGTTATTCATCGCAGTCCCCTGCGTATGCTGATTCACCCCCATGCACCACAGGCTGAGAACCTTTCGGGACTTATCAGCGAAGCGGTCAGCCAGCAACGTCAACTGTTGCGGTGAGAGTCCACTGATCTCGGATGTCCTTTCGATCGTGTACTGCGAGACTTCCGCACGATACTGCTCGAACGTGATCGGCTCGCCTTTGAGTGAGGCTGGCGTTCCCGGACCACGGAAGTTACAGAAGCCTTCGACAAACTCGCGATCCCAGGCGTTACGCTCAATTAACTGGTGGGCAATGCAATTGGCAATCGCAAGGTCCGACTGCGGCTGCATCACCAGAACATGATTCGCCTGCTGGCTCGTGCGAGTATGACGAGTCGTCAGGTCAATCAGTTCGATACTTTCGCCGCGCAGCCGACGGTCAACAACGCGACTGAACAGCACCGGGTGCATTTCCGCAAAGTTGTTGCCCCACAGTAGCAGCGTATCGCAATGATCGAGGTCGTCATAACAGTTGTAAGGTTCGTCAACACCGAACGTGCTGATGTATCCTGTTACCGCCGAAGCCATGCACAAGCGGGCATTCGGATCGATGTGATTGTTCGACAGTCCTCCCTTGATGAACTTGTTGGCAGCGTAACCTTCCGGAATGGTCCACTGGCCGCTGCCATAAATGGCGAACTTCTGCGGAGCAGTGTGAATCCTTTCCGCAATGACCGCGATGGCCTCGTCCCAGGAGATCGGGACGAGTTCGCCGTTCTTCCGCAAGAGGGGCGTTTTCAGACGGTCAGCACCGTAAAGCACCATGCCGACATGATACCCCTTTACGCACAACAAACCCTTATTGACTTCCGCTTGCCGGTCACCGGTCACCGCCACAACTTTGCCATCCTGCACACCGACCATCACGTGACAACCCGTTCCGCAGAAGCGGCAAGGGGCTTTGTCCCAGGTCACATTCGGCAAAACCGGTAGCTCGTTCCCACCGGGCGGAACGGGATTCACCGCTTCACCAAACACTGAGTCGGCCGCCAATGCGGATGCAGCGGCCATCGCTGCTGACTTCAGGAAGTTTCGACGCGAAGTTGTTGCATTCGCACTCATTTGGCTTCCTCCTCGCCAACGAATAATCCTGGCATTCCACAACCTACCGCAAGGGGAGACGGTGCTCCATCCGAGTCGATCTTGAGTGCTTCGTCGGACTCGTCGAAACTGACGAATGCCAGTTCCACATGCTGCACGCCGGGCAGTGATTCAATCCATTGATACCAGTAGCGGGATGTCACTCCGTCGGAAGCTTCGATCACGACCGGCAAGCGGACGCCACGAGCTTCTCCCAGCGTGATCACTGCGATTGCCCGCAGTGACTCTGTTATTGCCAGAGCACGTTTTGAATCGGACGGGAGTGTCACCACCAAACTGCTGATCCACACGGTGAATTTCCTGAATTCTGGACGGCTCGGATTTCAAGCAACCTGAAAGATATCGGACTCTTTTTAAAAATACAAGAATTACAGTTCTTGATTTCTTGTATTTTAAGAATACTGCCGATAATCTGGTAAATGACAGCGTTCCTGCCCAGTCATTGGCTCATGTAATCAGTGAAGCTACGGCATTATGGATCGAGAATCACATACCAATTCCGGACCGTTCCTCCTGGTGCTGGCTGTGCTTCTGGTGCTCCAGGGTTGTTCAGAGCCGATCGACAATTCGGTAGAATCTGTCGCGGCGAATTCAACTCTCGAACCGCTGTTCGCGACGGTCATTCGAGAGCCCCCGGTGCCACACGGCGTGCGTGCGGTAGCCCCGAACGGTGAAGAAGTGAGTCTCCAGTGCAACGCCTGTCACTCGGTTCGCGCTCACAACTTAAAGTCTGCTTCGGCCGTAGACCTGGATGAGTTTCATCAAGGGATGCACTACCAGCATGGAAGTCTGACTTGCGTGAGTTGTCATCAGCCAGACGATGGCTACTCCAGCCTGCGACTGGCTGACGGAACATCAATCGCGTTTTTCGAATCCATCCAGCTCTGCGGACAATGCCATGGACCCCAGTTGCGTGACTATGAACACGGTGCTCACGGCGGCATGACGGGGTACTGGGACCTCACACGCGGCGGGCGAGAACGGAATCATTGCCTGCACTGTCACGATGCCCACAAGCCAGCGTATGCGGACTTTCAGCCGGTCGCTCCTCCCCGTGATCGATTCGCTCCTGCAAACCATCATGCAGAGTCGAGCGAAGCGTTCCATGCGACTTCGGGTCTGGGAGATTCACACCATGAATAATCTGAATTCGATGCCCGAACTCCCCATTCTCAACGATCAGCCAACGGGTCGCCGGAGTTTTCTCAAAGCCTGTGGGGCCACATTAGGTCTCGCCGCCTGGGCGACCGCACTTCGTCCACTCACAGAATGGACAGAAGATTTAAATGTCGATGAGTTTCTGCAGAAACACTATCGCGAGCTGACGGCCGACCAGAAGCAGGCCGTCTTCAAGCGACTCGAAGCCGAAACGAAAGAGAACTATGGCGCTGATGTTCACATTACTGATTCCCAACCGATTCCAGGTGTTCAGTTTGCCTATGCGCTCAACTTGAGCATCTGTATCGGCTGCCGCAAGTGCGCTGAAGCCTGCCACATTGAAAACAACCACGATCGAACGACGAACAATTCCTACATCCGCGTGTTCGAGATGCAAATGGGAGGCATCGACTTCGAGAAAGGTAACGCCACGTACGATCATCCCGTGCCACAGCCCGGTAAGTTCTACATGCCGGTTCAGTGTCAGCAGTGTGAAAATCCGCCTTGTGTGACGGCTTGCCCCATCGAAGCGACATGGCAGGAGGACGATGGCATCGTCGTTGTGGATTACAACTGGTGCATCGGTTGCCGCTACTGCGAAGCGGCCTGCCCGTACCACGCCCGTCGGTTCAACTGGGAAAAGCCTGAAATTCCTGCCGAGGAGATCAACCCGCAGCAGGGTTATCTGTCGAATCGCATTCGCCCACAGGGAGTCATGGAGAAGTGTACGTTCTGCCTGCATCGGACCCGCGAAGGACGGATGCCGGCCTGCCTCGAAGCCTGTCCCACCGGAGCACGAGTATTCGGGAACGTTCTTGATCCTGACTCCGAGATTCGCTGGGTGATCGAAAACAAGCGAACCTTTGTCCTCAAGGAAGAACTCGGCACCAAGCCTCGGTTCTACTATTTCTTCGATGAGTAGCCCATTGATGACCTCGACTCCGGCAGCCGCTGCTGCACCGGGCATCCAGCGAGATGCCATCCGCTCCTATCCCGGCTTCCTTTGGAAGGCGCTCGGCGTCGCCACCAATGGGACATGGTTGTTCTACGGCTGGATGACTTTATTGACCGCGATCGCCCTCGTCGGAGCTAATGCGTGGGCCGTCCAGGTCCGAGATGGCATGATCGTGACGAACATGTCCGATCATGTGAGCTGGGGACTTTACATCGCGAATTTCACGTTCTGCGTCGGCTTGGCTGCGGGGGGAGTGATGATGGTCATTCCTGCTTATCTTTACGACGACGAAGAGATGCACGGCCTCGTCATCATCGGCGAAGCGGTCGCCGTTGCGGCAATCATCATGAGCACGCTCAGCGTCGTCGTCGATCTGGGACGCCCCGATCGCTTCTGGCACCTCATTCCCGGCATCGGAAAGTTCAACTGGCCCATGTCGATGTTGACATGGGATATCATCGTGCTCAATGGCTATCTCGTCATCAACCTGCACATTGTTGGCTACCTGCTGTATATGAAGTACCTCGGAAGAAAACCCAATCCGAATTGGTACGTTCCTTTTGTGTTTCTCTCGATTATCTGGGCAATCAGTATTCATACAGTGACTGCATTTCTGTACTGCGGTCTGGGCGGGCGACCGTTCTGGAATACCTCGCTCCTCGCTCCTCGATTTCTTGCTTCGGCATTTGTGAGTGGTCCCGCCTTCATCTTGTTGGTTCTCCGTGTCTTAAGGATGACGACAGGCTGGCAGTGGTCACCACGACCTGCTCAAACGCTTATCCAGATTATCCGCGTGGCCATGTCGATCAACCTGCTCATGCTGGCGAGTGAACTCTTCACACTTTTTTATACTGGCAGTGGGCATGCGGCGGCGGCGCGGTATTTGTTCTTCGGAAGTCATGGTGCCAATGGGCTGGTAGCCTGGATCTGGACTGCGATCGCCCTGAATCTCATCGGAACAGTGCTATTTTTCCAACCGGCGGCCTTGGAACGCAGCTGGCTCAGAATTGCCGCTTGCCTGTGCTGTATCGTGGGAATCTGGATTGAGAAAGGGATGGGGCTTGTGATTCCCGGCTTCATCCCCTCCACCCTCCACGAAGTTGTCGAGTACGCTCCCAGCATGACCGAGTGGAAGATCACCACCGGCATTCTGGCCTTTGGCCTGCTCGTACTCACGCTGCTGGTCAAACTCATCGCGGCGGTTGAACTCAAACAGATCTCCCAGCCCAAAGGTTCTGGCACCACAGAGGCTCAAGCATGACCGCCTACAGCAAAGTATCACAGGCTGCCATTGCTTACATGACCTGCCCAACTTGTGACCAAACCATGACGGATTCAGTTCCTGCAGTTCCAAAACGGGTTATCGTGCAGACGAAACGGTTGGGTAGATTTCTAAAAACGTATTCACAACGAGCAGCGTGAGGGGCTCAGCTTTCTTAGTTCAATCAGAAGTCCGCGATCACAGCTCGCGCGAATAAAATCTTGGTCCGATAAAACTTCGACTTTCAGTTGACGCGATAGAATTCACTTGACCTGGAATGGTAAATCTCCGAAGTGCAAATAACGATTTCGGTCTTGAAATGCTGTAATTTATACTGTGCATAACTAATGCACCTGGCGGCACTGGAGCTTGTGATCGGGATCGGCATTTGTTAATGTGTAGGTAGAACGAAGAGAGGCATCCGATGAGCTTCCAACACGCTACTTTCTGTGCTTTCACAACCCGCGAATTCAGTCCGCTGGTTAGGGTTTGTCGATACTTGCAAACCCTCTCGCTTAGAAGAAATCGCGTTTTTTGCGGTCTTGCTTTTACTCCCAATCTACGGTTTCGTCTGAGCGATTTCGTTTTCAGGTTTTTCGTTTTTGCCGGTCATTTGAGGACAAGTCGAACCTATCGATCTGAATGAGGGGGGCGTCCGATGAGTCTGGATATAAAAAAAACTGTTGAGAACATACCCTCCGCTGCTACCGGACAGATTCAGAGTCCTGCACCGCTTTGCGAGCATCACGGACATCGGCAGCACCCTTTGTTTGTCTCCTGCGATGAAACCCATACCGTGATTGATCTCGGGTGCGCCCATCGGATCGCATTGATGGTGACTCCGGACGCCAGCGACGAAGTGAACGATCAAATCTGGGAAGCGGTTGCGGCGATCCGAGCGGTCCTTAAGCAGCAGCCAGTGCCGATGATCCTGACATTTCAATCGGTCTTTCTGCGCCGCGCCGAGGATGCGGCAGCCTGCCGTCGATTGTTCGAAGCCTATTTCGGCGACAAGTTGCCGGTGACGAATTACTACGTCCAGCCTCCTTGCGGTGGCCAGGCACTGGCGATTGAAGCATGGGGCGTGGGGGGGGCAGGAGTCGAAGTAGAGTTCCCCAGCCGCGATGTGGCCAAGATATCCTATGACGGACTCCGCTGGTTCTACACCGGTGGAGTCCGTCCCGCAGAAGACCAAGAGACTGCGTTCGGGCAGGGTAGAGAGACGTTTCGAGAACTTGCCGCCCGATTACAGGCATCGGATTTTCGGTTCAACGATGTGGTTCGAATCTGGCTCTACATGGGCGGAATTACGGCGATGGATGCCGCGTCCGGCCTCGAACGGTATCGGGAGTTGAATCGAGCACGGACGGAGTTTTTCGACGAGCAGGAGCAGGCGGGGCTGCTGCAGATCCGGCGAGAGGGGCGAAGCTTTTTTCCGGCGAGCACGGGAATTGGCATGGGAGGTGAGGGACTCGAAGTCAGTTGCATGGCGCTGCAAACGGATCGAGACGATGTCCAACTCATACCCCTGGAGAATCCGAATCAGACTTCCGCCTTTGAATATGCTCAGACCTATTCGCCAAAGAGTCCCAAGTTCTCTCGCGCGATGGCCGAGATCGTTGGGAATTCGGTGATTACGTGGGTCTCCGGGACTGCCAGCATTATCGATTCTCAGACCGTGCATC
>JAGQQT010000148.1 GCA_020426065.1 Planctomycetaceae bacterium
AGTTTCCTCGCAAGAACATCAATGCGGCTACACTCGCAGAAGTTGACCAGATCATCTTTACACACGAGCAGGCAATTGAACAGCTGGATCGAATCCGAGCGGCGTTGTCCCGGCTGCAGGCGGAAATCAAAGACCCCACGTTACTCAGCCACTTTCAGGATATGCGTTCTGTTGTCGATCGACAGTTGAGCCGGCACACACTCGAACGGATGACTCCCTTCCTGCAGAACCTGGATGACAACACACTCAAGGCGGAAGAAAAACTGGCCCTGGCCTATTCGGGATGGGTTGTTGGACCAGCGCTGGCTAGCCTCGATCCACAAACTGTCATTCAATACTGGCACGCTGCCGACACAGTACGCGCCTGTCTGCGGACTGAGAATCCTCTCAAGCGGAGCGAACTGGCGGAACAACTTCGTCGAACCGAAGGTGTGGGCAATGAAGTGCTCACCGCAATCGTTCAACTGATGGGTCCCGCTTACGAAACTCCGAATTTTCAGCCGGGAATCCCGTTCGAAGTCACCTCACTCCGACAGGTCGATCCACCATCCTATCAGGTGTTGTTACCCGTCGAATACGATCTTTCCCGCTCCTATCCCGTTGTGCTGACCATGCATGCTGAAGGTGTGGATCCCGTCCGGGAGTTGCTGTGGTGGGGTGGAAACACAATTGCTGGCCCCGCTCATCGTCGCGGCATGATCATCCTCGCTCCAGTCTGGCCAGCCAGCCAGGGAGCTGGTTCAGGTGCCGTTCATGATGTTGCTCTGGAAGCACTGCAGGATGCATGCAAACGCTTTGCCATCGATGCCGATCGGGTCTTCCTGGCTGGACATGGCAGTGGAGCCGATGCCGCAGTCGACCTGGCAATGTCCCACCCGTCCGAATTCGCCGGCCTGATTTCCATCTGCGGACGCCTCAATGATTTTGCCCATCAGTACTGGGAAAACTGCGAATTGCTCCCCTCCTACTTTGTCTGCGGAGAACTGGATGGTGGCACAATCAACCAGAATGCGGGTGACTGGTCCCGCATGATGAAATATGGCCAGGACATGCACATCGTGCAGTACATCCAGCGTGGTCAGGAGGACTACCGCGAAGAGCTGCCCAACATCCTGGACTGGATGGAACTCCATACCCGCTCCGCTCCGCCGCAGGAACTGGAACGCACAACCATGCGGGCGGGCGACAACCGGTTTGACTGGCTCGAATTCAGCGGGCTTCCTTCAACCGTACTGGAACCGCAGACAACATCCTCCGGACGCACCATACCCGCCCGGGCCATGCCAATTTCGGGAACAATCACCGGTGGCAACAATATCTACCTGAAAGTCGGCGCCAGCCATGTCACGCTCTGGCTCTCCCCGGAAATCGTCAGCTTTGAAAAGCGCCTCGAAGTCCGCTGGAAAGGTCGCACCATGTACAACGACATCCCCGAACGGGACCCCCGCACCATGCTCGAACACCTCTACCTGACCGGCGACCGCCGCAGACTTTATTGGATGCGTATTGACATTTAACAGAACCGAACAGGCCGCCCACTTGCATCCGATTAGCATTTTTGAATTACCAGAAGTAGAAACACCATCTTCATTACAACTTCAATGGTTTGTGAGAAACTTCACAATCGGAAAACCTTGCCCCAACCAGTTTTGCATTTTGCCAAACATCCTTAAACCGCTGGGTGACCATCCAACTGCTGTCATCCGCCATAAAGATATCACAGTCTGGCAAAGACCGTTCATCGACAACTCGTCGCTTGATGATCCCATAGAGCTTTCCCGGGATTAGCCATGAATAGTCCGACAACTCCAAGTCAAGTATGGCATGACTTTTATCTGACGTTATTGCATAACAATTCCCTCTTAAACTATCCCCCACACTCACAGACACATCTATCCACTGTGTACATGAATCCACACGCAATTCGTTTATCAGGCAACGAGCCTTATCCGAGAATACGTAAACAGAACCCGACATAAACATATCTGGCAAAGGGCCTTTACACCGTTTTAGTGCAAGCGAACAAGCCTCTGAATCTACCATATATGTCTCTAAGCAGGTCCCATCACTTCGCTCTGGGCTGGGAACAGACGGGATAAACATCCTTCCATCAGACGTCATTTTATACATATAAATTTCACTTGAGTACTTTTTCATTTCAGCCACAAAATGGAACAATAGAAGAATATTCAAAGAACTATCTGAAGAGAATTAGCAAATAGATAGAAACCTCTATTTTTCGAAATGACCTCGATACAATATGCTATCCAAAGGAGTGATAACACGGGGGCAAATGATACAAGACCGCCAGGCTCATCCTGACCTACAGTACTGCAGTCATTCATTAGCTTATCAACCCGCAATTCAGAATCGCATCCTACTCGGACCACCAATCGATAAAACTCTGTGGCCAATATCGTGCGGGGAGCGGTGCCACAACGTGCGGCTTCTCGATATTCACCAGGATTGGCATCAATGTTTTACAGAGACGCTGCTCTGGAAGATGTTTGCGAACAAAAAATGTCGTCGAAATTCTGCAAGGAATTGTCGGGCAAATCGAACGCGGTACTTTCATCCCATAAACTCGAGTTAGCTGATCTGTCAGGTAGTCCGCAATCGGAATCAGATTCGCATCATGCGGCTGAGTCCCTTTGAGTCTATAAAGCTTGTGGGCCACTTCAGCCAGCAATTCTGGATCAATACGCCTTTTCCGATCAATACTATAAACCAACTCTCCGGGACAATCATCACGCCCCTCCTCAAAGAGCAATCCATTCGCCTGAATTACATGCCCCCAGACAACCATCCCATTTTCATAAATTGACTGCATATTTTTGAAATGTACCCACATTTCATCTTGAGGAGACATCCTCAGCCAGACGGGCTTTGGGACACGGAAATAGGTTATTTTGTCCCAAAAAGAAATCTGACGAGACGGTTCTCCGAATCCTTTTATACAGTACTTCAGAACATCATCCATTGGTGATTCGTTTGATTAAAGTGTCTGCTGGCTATTAAATGAGGAGCAACCAACATATAGAGAAAATGCCCATTTTCATAACATTGCACTTCAAAAGTATCTCATTTCCAGAATACAGAGTGCAGTGCCACTCTTCACTCCGCTAATCCTCTGCCCCCCTATCAATAGAGACAATCCTGCTGGAAGCGTTTTGAGCAACCAGTCCAGAGGCTTCCACTCGTCCCAGGTGAATCCCGACCTGAAAATGATCTCCCTTTTTCACGTCGGGTCCAATTTGTGGGAACATCCAGCGGCGGTCGCAAATGAACTGATCGCCCTCGTCCCTTGCGGAGACCAGCACCTCCGTGCCGTTTTCTCGCTTACTGAAGAGGACATTCAGAGGAAGCGGGCAATCGCAGCAATGTCTGTTCTGGGCCCTGTTTGCCAGATGAGCCGGGAGCTTTTACTTCTGCCCCCTACGTTAACATGCTGAAAAGAACTGCCATTCCGTCAACCATCAGAGTACACACTGATGACTCCTTTATGATTAAAGGGTGCATTTCAACATCATTCATTCGTCTTCCGAATTCTTCTTGTTTCCTTTTTTGCCTGGCTCTTTTTTACCGCCGTTGCGGCGTTCGAGGGCTTCCTGTTCCAGTTTCTGAATGGCGGCTTCGCGATAGGCGGCGTCATCCCGTTTCAGGTAAACGTGCAGCAGGGGATCCTCGGTGCGGTTCATCCAGTCTTCCAGTTCGGAGCGGAGTCGCGTGAGTTCCTGCCGGGCATCTGGCTCAGCGATCAGATTGTGCAGACAGTCGGGATCCTTTGAAATGTCATATAACTCCTCCGGAACGCGGTGCTGATAAAGATCGTGCCGTTCTTCGAAGTAGGAATTCTCTTTTGCCAGCTTGGCCAGCCGGCGGTAAGTCACGGTGCCAGTGGTTGCGGAAGCCATCACCCGCTCCCCATTGGACCAGGGATTGAACAGATACAGATACTGTTTCGTCTGCACCGCTCGCATTGGATCTCGGGATGCTCCCGCGTTTTCGTTGTACTCCTTAATCACGAAATCCCGCTGATCCTGACTCTGTCCCCGCAGAATGCTGGCAAAGCTGCGGCCCTGCAAACCGGAAGGCTCGGCAACTCCCGTCATCTCCAGAATAGTCGGGAGAAAATCGATCGCCGAAACCATGTGAGTCTGATCGTAGGCCCCTGCTTTGGTCACACCCGGCCAGCGGACAATGAGCGGGGTGTGAGTGCTGTGGTGATACAACTGCGTCTTGGCAAACGGGAGCGGCATTCCATGATCGGACAGAAATAGAATGATCGTTTCCTCTTCGAGCCCCGATTCATTGAGTGCATCCAGCACCTTGCCCACGCAATCATCCGCTCGTCGAACGGAAGAGTAGTAGAGTGCCAGTTCCTCACGCACCTCGGGATCTTCAAACAGAAAACCGGGGACGGGAACTTCCGCAGCGGTAAAGACCCGGCTGGGTACGAACGGATCCTGGAAAGCCTCGTTCCCTTTCCCCTTCCCTTCGGAATAAAACGGCTTGTGGGGATCCGAAACATTGATCACCAGGCAAAACTTCTTGCCCGCTTCGCGCGCCCGGACAATCCCCTGCCGCGTGGCATCACCGTAGCCTGCAGGATCTTTCAGAGCGTAGGGTTTCCCCTTCTCATTGGAGTCCAGCACTCCATCCCACTTGTAGGGAGAATAGGGTGTGGAGTGAGGAACCTTGCCACGAATCCCCGTCCAGTAGCCAGCACTCTGCATCAGGTCGCACAATACGGGGTAGTTTGTTTTTTTAACCTGATAAAAACCTTCTACACCACTGGTATGCGGATAGCGTCCAGACCACATCACATTCCGCGAGGGCATGCAGTTGCCAACCTGCACATGAGCGTATTCGAACCGCATTCCGCTCCGCCCCAGTTCATCGATCCGGGGAGTGGTTTCAATCGGACAGCCAAACAGTCCAATCGAATCAGCGCTCATATCATCCACGGTAATGATCAGGAGATTCGGCGAATCGGCCGCTCCGACCAACTGACTATTCACCAGGATCAGTAATAGACAAGCCAGAATGCGAAGCATGAGTCGGTTCTCCAGATAGAAAAAATCGGGCAGGAAAAACATTCCCCAACCCGATTCACTCTATCGAGAACGTTCGTTCAAGCCAACCAGTCAACCGCCGAAACACTCGATCGCTGGTGGAAACTCCCTAGAATTCTCCGATGACGGCACCGTCGGACCGCATGCTCAGAGCCTGCCAGGTGGGGAGATGGATGTTTTCACTGATACTGCGAATGGCTCCGTCCATCAGCAGGGCATTCACGATGCCCTTGTGATAGGAACGGGCAGTGACGGCTGCGTAGGTTGGCTCTGCACAGGATTTCGCTTCACGGCAGTTGGTGAAGTCCCCATCGACAGCCGAGCCCCCCGAACCACTGATGGCCACAATGGTATTCGGTGTGAAGGTGGCCGTGAATCCGGTCTGATGTACGCGGCCATCCACCCACTCTGTATGACCTGTATCGGTCTTGAAATCTCCAGCCGAATAGCCCGCAATACTTCCGACGTTGATTCCCGTCACAGAGACATTGAGTCCGGTGACATCGTCTCCATCCCGCACGTAGGGCGTAAACGCCTTGACTTCGGAGAAGCAGAGGGTATTGCTGAGTCCATCCGTAAAGCTGCTGTCATCAAATTTGGAATTGGGAGCAAAGGCACCGGTCCCCTGCCGTTGAGTGGTGTTATCCCAGACCAGCCAGGGTCCGGCATTGTATCCATAGGAAGTGGGGTAATGATCGGTTCCGCGAGCACGGTCATTGACGTCTGATGGACACAGATAGGTTGCCACACGCACATTGGCAGGTGCCGCTCCTTCAACATAGGCGTCATCGAGATCCGCAATATCGTAGAGAGCCGCCTGCTCAACAAACGGCATGATGCGGGCATGGATTGACCACTGTCCGCCCGGAGTCCCGACTGGATCGTAACAGAAGGCCGGAGGGAGGACGGTGTAGGTTTCCAGATAGTTGTGCAGAGCCAGGCCGATCTGCTTGAGGTTATTCTTACAGGAGGTCCGCCGCGCGGCTTCGCGTGCCTGTTGAACAGCTGGCAGCAGCAATGCCACAAGAATGGCGATGATCGCGATGACGACCAGCAATTCAATCAGAGTGAAGCCATTGCGGCGACTGGAGAATGCGGGGCGGGATCCAGTGGGAAGCATGGGTTGTTCCTGTTGGGTGAAGGAAATGTTGACCAACTCATCCAAAACTGACACTGAGATTCAGTCTCAGCTTATGTCGCCAGTTTACTGACATTCTGTCTCACGTCAATCTCCGACTCCCGATTCCCGCGATTTTTCTTTGCTCCGTTGCCTGAAACCCACCAACAAACCAGCATCCTGAAACGTAACGCTATATCAAAAAAGAAGATACGCTCACTGCACTGTGCCGGAATGTTCAGCGACGAACTGCGAGCAGGGACTTTGGGCTCATCTTTCCCTGAAACGCGGATGGCCTTAAACTCAGGCCTTCACAACAGTTCGGAGGATTCTGTCATTCATCGCAATAAGTGGTTTCAACTGGCAATTGGGCTGGCAGTCACGGGATTATGCCTGTGGATTGCGGTGCGTGAAGTCGATCTGGCGGAAATTCAGCGTCAGTTCTCCCACGCACGATACGAAACAATTCCCCTCTATCTGCTTTGCCTGATCGCCTTTTTTGTTCTGAAGGCCGTGCGTTGGGCGTGGCTGTTGAGTCCGGTCTGCAAAGTCAGCAGCAGAGAAGTCGCCGGTCCAATGATGATCGGCTTCATGGGAAACAATGTTCTGCCTGCTCACCTGGGAGAAGTCTTTCGGGTGGTGCTGCTCAGCCGTCAGGAAAAAGTGAGCCTGGGCGGAGTCTTTTCCAGCGTGGCCATTGAACGGGTACTGGACGTGATTGCCGTGCTCATTCTGGTTGGTTGCGGCCTGCTTTCCGTGCGGAACCTGCCGGAGGTGATCGAAAAGGGGTTCCTGGCTGGTGGCGTGGTGGTGTTGCTGGGAGTGATTGTTCTGGCCGCTGGAGTCATCTTTCTGGACCACTCCGTCAAACTGGCGTTGTGGCTGGTGAACCGGTTCCCCTTACCTGATCGCTGGAAGGAACAGTTGAGCCACCTGATTGAATCGGGGGCCCAGGCGGCAGGCGTACTGCGTAATGTCCGGCTCGTGGGATTACTGCTGGCCAATTCCGTGATTCAGTGGGGTCTGAACTGTCTGATGATTGCGATTTCCCTGTGGAGTTTCGGCATTGAAGTCCCGCTGGCGGCAACATTCATCCTGCTGGGAGTTCTGGTGTTTGCGGTCACAATTCCTTCCTCTCCCGGATTTGTGGGAGCGATTCAGGCCGGGTTTGTGATCACACTCAAAATGTTTGACGTCCCCGATGCCTCCGCCCTGGCAGCCTCTATTTATTACCACGTGATTCAGTATGTGGTCGTGACGGGTGTTGGCTTCATCTTCCTGGCTCGCACGGGTATTTCGCTCTCACGGCTCCAAAGCGATGCCGAGCATCTGGAAGAAGGGGAGCCCGAAAGACTTATTGACCCAACTCCTTCAAATACCTAAAGTTCCGGCCAGAAGTTGCACTGCAGTCGACTAGACCTTATCTGGATTTATCATGGCGACTGGCGGTATGAATTCTCCGTCAACATAAGAATTCTAATCGCGACGACAACAGTAAACGCGATCTAACTGGCGAGGAAAAGATGAGTTACGGAGGAGATGCCCCCACCACACCGGAAACAGCCCGGGACCAGGACTGGCCCTGCCTGCGGCAATTCTGTGTTTTCATGGAAAATCAGGTGGGCCGGCTCCACGAACTGTTTCGGATACTCGAGCGAAACCAGTTACGGGTCGTGGCGATGAGCGTGGTTGACTCTGCAGATTTTTCGACGGTGCGTCTGATGGTAGATGATGCGGACCGCGCCCGCGAGATTTTCAAGCTCTCGAATTTCACCTGGTTTGAGAACAACGTGCTGGGTGTCGTGCTGCCGGATGATCCCCAGCCCCTGGTCAAAGTCTGCCTGGCACTGATGCAGGCGGAATTGAATATCCATTACACCTATCCTCTGATTTTCCGTCGACAGGGCCGGGGCACGATTGCCATCTCGCTAGATGACATCGACCTGGCGACCCAGATCATGAAAGATCGGGGACTGGAAATCATCACAGAAAACGACCTCAAGGATGACGACAATTACTTTCTCTGAAGAGCAGCCGTCTTCCAGCTGGCCCGGCAGAATCGCCCATGGGATACAATGGGTTCTGTTTGTGGTGGTGATGGTGTTCGTGGTCAATTATGCCGCCGGGCAGATTTCCCGGCTCGACTGGTCCTCGATTTCCTGGTCTCCTTTCTGGCTGCTGGCAGCGATTGGCGTTTATTTTCTGTCCTGGGTTCCGGCCGCCTTTGTCTGGGGTGAACTGATTACCTCAACCGGCCCGAAGCTGGATCGTTACACGATTCTTCGTGCCCACTACTGTGGACACATCGGGAAATATGTCCCTGGGAAAGCACTGGTGCTGGTCATTCGGGCCTTCCTGCTGAAACAGGCCGGAGTCAAGGTTGCCGTCGCTGGAGTCATGGCCACAGCTGAAACCCTGATGACGATGGCAACAGGTTTGCTGCTGACACTTATC